>JAPLKF010000112.1 GCA_026388215.1 Pseudomonadota bacterium
ATTGTGCCTTAATCATTGATTCTCGAAATATTCTGGAAAAGTCTTTCCCACAGATGTATAATCGAGACGCGTATATTCCTTATCGAGAGGGGGAATTATGGAATATAAAATGCGTGGAAAAACGTTTGATGATTTTAATGTAGGAGATGAAATCCTGACCGCGGTGAGAACAGTTACAGAAGCAGATGTAGTTAATTTTGCAGGTCTCTCCGGTGACTACCACCCAGAACATATGAATGAAGAATTTGCCAAGGATAATCCATTTGGTGAAAGGATTGCCCATGGTGTCCTGATACTCGCTATGGCTACAGGTTTGGTCAATCAGACAGGGGCATTCGAAGGAACAACAATTTCAGTTCTGGAAATGAGGATACGTTATACTCAGGCGGTAAGGTTCGGGGACACAATCAGGGTAATACTAAAAATTGTTGATAAAAGAGAGACAAAAAAGACAGACAGGGGAATTATAACATCCGAAGTTATTGTCTTGAATCAAAAGGATGAACCTGTTCTCAGGGGTGAATGGGTTGTAATGATGTACAGAAAAGATCGAAGAACCAACTTGTCATAACTTTTAGTTTCAAATATCAGGTAATCTCACGCTGCCCACCCAGAAAATTCTTGACTATGGTTATTCCCTGTGGTATATAACGCTTGCGTTTCATAATATTGATGAAAAAGCTGAAAGGGAGAGAAGATTATGGTTAAAAAACTTTTGTTTTATTTATTCCTGATTACTTTTATGTTTTCCGGTGTGAGTGGCCTTGATGCGGCGGAGAAACGGATTTTTGCCTTTTGTGGCGCAGCGAGTAAACCTGCCATGGAAGAGGCAGCAGAAACATTTAAAAAAATGACAGGTATACATGTTGATTTGAATTTTGGTGGTTCAGGGACGATGCTTTCCCAGATGAAGATGTCCCGAAGGGGAGATTTGTATATCCCGGGCAGTCCTGATTATATGATTAAGGCGGAAAGGGAAGGTTTGGTTGATCCGAAGACAGTAAGGATTATTGCTTATCTTATTCCGGCTATTGGGGTTCAACCGGGTAATCCGAAAAACATCAAAGCCCTTTCTGACCTGGCAAGGCCAGGAGTCAAGGTAGGGATAGGAAACCCTGAGGCTGTGTGTGTGGGGCTTTATGCAATGGAGATACTGGAAAAAGGTCGACTTTTAGAAGAGGTGCAAAAAAATATTGTCACCCATGCCTCAAGCTGTTCTGAAACGGCATCCCTTGTGGTTATGAAGAAGGTGGATGCTGTGCTGGGATGGGATGTCTTTTCAAGGTGGAATCCCGGTAAGATCGAGACTGTTTTTTTGAATCCTCATGAGATACCACGCATTGCTTACATACCGGCTGCGGTTTCGACATACACCAAAGATAAAGATAGTGCTAAAAGGTTCATAGATTTTTTGATTTCCAGGGAGGGCCAAAAGATCTTTGACAAATGGGGATATATGACTACTGAGGAAGAGGCAAGAAGGTTTGCACCAAAGGCTAAAATAGGTGGGGAGTACGTACTTCCCGCAGGTTACAAACCACCTGTTAAGAGGTAAGAATAGCTTTAAGAGGTTAGAGGTTGACATGTTCAGTTCTTTAAAGGGAGTCATGGGCGAACAGGTATTCAAGTTAGCAATTTTGAGTGTGCTTGCCCTCCTTACCCTTTTTCTCTGCGGTATTCTTCTTTCACTTATTGCCTATACCGATGTGAACACCTTCTTTTCAACCCTTTTGTCCGATGAAATCCTTTTTGCTGTCAGGTTAAGCCTGATTACTGCCACAACAGCTACTATAATCTCTATGATGATTGCTATTCCTGTTGCCTATGCAATCTCCCAGACCTCTTTCTTAGGGAAGAATATTATTGATACGATACTTGACCTGCCCATTGTAGTTTCACCCATTGCCCTTGGGGCAGCCCTGCTTGTTTTTTTTAATACGCCCCTCGGGTCTTTAGTAGAGAAAAGGTTTACAGGATTTGTATTTGAAGTACCTGGTATAATACTGGCGCAATTTATGGTCGTAAATGCACTCGCAGTGCGACTGCTGAAATCTACCTTTGACAGCATTAATCCCAGATATGAGCAGGTAGGAAGAACATTAGGATGTAGTAAATTACGGGTCTTCTTCAGGGTAACCCTGCCACTTGCGAGAAACGGTTTGATTGCTGCTGGGATTTTGACATGGGCAAGGGCAATAGGCGAATTCGGGGCTACGGTAACACTGGCAGGGGCTACCAAGATGAAGACAGAGACGCTTCCTGTTGCCATATTTATGAACCTGGCTACCGCCAATGTGGAAAAGGCTGTAGCTGTGATTTTTATCCTTATAGCCATTGCTGTTATAGCGTTGATCATCCTCAGAAAAATGACCGGTATACGGGAGCGTATATGATCTCTGTAAAAAACCTTTTTGTGCGTCTGGGGGACTTTTTTTTAAAGGATGTGAACCTTAATATCGGAGATAGAGAATACTTTGTGATTTTGGGGCCAACGGGGGCGGGTAAAACGATTCTGCTTGAGTGTATTGCCGGTCTGCATCGTATCCGCAAGGGAGAAATATGGATAGATGGAGATGATGTTACATATTTGCCACCGGAAAAGAGGAGGGTAGGGTATGTGCCTCAGGATTATGCCCTCTTTCCTTTTCTTGGCGTAAGGGAAAATATTACCTTCGGACTTAAGAAAGAAAATGGTGAGAGGCATGAAGCAGAAAGGAAGGTTAATGAGCTGGCACACCTGCTGGGTATCTCCAACTTGCTGAACCGGAGCGTCCGTACCTTAAGCGGAGGGGAAAAGCAGCGGGTTGCACTTGCAAGGGCATTGGCTACTTCACCAAGAATGTTACTCCTGGACGAACCTATGAGTAGTCTTGATGTCAGGACTGCCAAGTATCTGCGATTAGAGTTAAAGCGAATCCATGGAGAACTGGGAATCACTACGGTACATGTGACTCATAATCTTCTGGAGGCTGAGGAAATGGCTGGCAGAATGGCCATTCTTAATACGGGGAGACTGGAACAGGTGGGCACACCGGAAGAGATCTTCTTTTACCCCCAAAGCCAAATAGTCTCAGATTTTCTTGGGACACCAAATATTCTAAACTGCGATGAGTGTAGGGGTCTGGGACACGGACTTGTAGAGGCTATCTGCGGGGATATGACGATAGTACTACCCCACCGCAGTCATGATATAAAGAAAATAGCTCTATTCCCACAGGATATCTATGTCTCCAGGACTAAACCACCGGGACCTGATTTGAATCGATTTAAGGGGATAGTTACGGATATTGTCCCTTTTTCTTCTTTGATGAGGCTCCACATAAAGGTAGGAGAAAATAACCTGCTTACTGAACTGCCGAAGGATATATTTGAAGATATGGATATTACGGTTGGACAGGAGGTTTTCCTCATACTGAAATTAAGAAGCCTCAAAGTGCATTAAATTCAGTTAGTAGTTAGTGGTAAGTGGTGAGTGATTAGTAATTACTTTTTTTACTACAATTAACTCGGAACTCGACACTCGTAACTTGAAACCAATCTACCTGTCTCTTAATTTATATCTCTGTATCTTCCCTGTTGTAGTCATGGGCATTTCCTTTATGAATTCTATCCACCTTGGAAATTTATAAGGTGCTATATTCTTTTTGACAAACATTTGAATTTCTTTGGCGAGCTCTTCGCTTGGCTCATACCCTTGCTTGAGTACAATAAGTGCCTTTGGTTTAATAAGATTATTATCATCATGTTTTGCAACAACAGCGGCTTGAAGAACTGCAGGGTGAGCCATTAATGCATCTTCAACCTCAATAGGAGATACCCAGATACCACCGACCTTCAACATATCATCGTCCCTACCACAGTAATAATAATATCCTTCTTTGTCTCTGTAATATTTATCCCCTGTATTGAACCATTCTCCAAGCATGGATGTTTTTGTTTTTTCATGATGACGCCAGTAGAATGCGGCAATAGATTCACCTTTAACGAGCAAGGTACCTACCTCATTATCCTGAAGGTCTTTCCCTTCATCGTCCACGATCCTTGCCGAATATCCGGGAACGAGTTTTCCTGAACTTCCCGGTTTTACATCCCCAGGTCGGTTTGAAATGAAAATATGGAGAAGTTCTGTCGAGCCTATTCCATCCAGTATTTCGATGCCGAACCTTTTTTTCCATTCATGAAATATCTCTTTGGGTAGTGCCTCTCCCGCGGATGTGCATATTCGTAACGATGAAAGATTATACCTTTTTTCTGCATCTTTTATTTGTAACATACTGGCGTAAAGGGTTGGGACACCGAAGAAAATGGTTGGACGGTATTTACTGATGGTTTCGAAGATGGTTTCAGGAAGAGGGCGATCAGGGAGTAATACAACTGAAGCACCGTTGCCGAAAGAATAGAAAAAGCTGTTTCCCAGCCCGTATGCAAAGAAGAACTTCGAAGCGGAGAAAAGAATATCGTTTGATGTTATACCCAGGAGACCCCTTGCATAATTGTCGATGCAGGTAAAAACATCGTGCTGAAGATGAACTGCTGCCCTTGGAACACCTGTGCTGCCCGAGGTATAGTTCCAGAAGGCGGCATCTTCAACTGTTGTATATGAGACATTTAGTTCATCAGAACAGCGGTTTACTATGTCGTAAAAGGAGATATGATATGACCTCGTTGGTTGACCGACAATTATGGTATTTTGCAGATACAAAAATTTTTCTCTCCAACCCTGAACCACTTCATTAAAGTCTTCATGTAATATGAGTGTTCTAGCCCTGCTGTTATTAAGGAGATAGCGATAATCATCCATTGTATACATGTAGTTTATTGGTATAGGTATTGCACCTATTTTAATGGTGCCGTAGAAACTTGCCACGGCTTCGGGGGAGTCATACATGACAAGCGTTACCCGTTCTTCCATATGGACACCCAGGATATGAAGTGCATTTCCAACCCTGTTTATAAGCTGTTGCATTTCCCTATAGGTATAAGTTTTGTCTTTGTAGTATATTGCAACTTTATCACCCAGTCCTTTTTCGACATTCTCGTCCACCAGTTTGCTTGTGATGTTGTAAAATTGAGAGATGAACTTCTCATATTTATACTCTTTTTTCATCTCAATCTCCCTTCACATATTGCTCTATTGCATCTAAAAGCCCTGATACATCATACCTGCTGGCCTCGATGTGGACATTAATATTGTTTTTCTTCAGTGCTTCCGTGGTAACAGGCCCTATTGAAGCAACAATGGTTTTGTGAAGTATCTCCTTGCCAAAAAGGGTTATAAAATTTTTGACTGTTGATGAGCTTGTAAATGTTATTATGTCGGGTTTTTCTTTCAATGGCATAACATTTTTTGGTAAATGGGTTTTATAAACAGGCACAACATCGCATATTCCACCCATGTTTTTAATATATTTTACAATAACATCCCTTGCTTCTTCAGCCCTCGGGAGGAGGAATCTGTTTCCTTTTATTTTTAATTTTTTGAGTACCTCCATAAGCCCTTCGGAGGTATATGTTTCAGGAAGAAAATCAGGCATAATACCATAAGATTCTATGAGTGAAGCAGTTGCCTGTCCGATTGGAAGAATTTTTACGCCATGCAGTGTGCGTGCATCCTTGCCTTTTTGAAAGAGGGTATTAAAAAATATTGCGACACCGTTGATACTTGTAAAGATGACACAATAATATGTGTGAATTGAATCGATGGCTTTTGATAATTTACTATTTGGTTTAATAGCCTTGATCTCTATAGTTGGCATGTAGATTACCTGGGCTCCCCTTTCAGAGAGTAACCTCCCCAATCTTGTCGATTGGCATAAGGCCCTTGTTACCACAATCTTCTTCCCAAAGAGAGGTCTTTTCTCGAACCATTTGAGTTTTTCTCTGAGGCGAATTACATCACCAACAACAATGATGCCAGGAGGCTTTATGCCTTGTTTTTTAGCTAACGCATCAATTTTGTCCAGGGTACCTGTGATTACCTTTTGAGTAGGTAATGTACCTGATTGGATGATACATGCCGGTGTGTCAGGGGATCTTCCATTTTTAATCAACCTATCCTTGATGTCTTTTAAATTCTTTATACCCATCATAAAGACAAGCGTATCGGGGCCAATGGCAAGCTCATGCCATCTGATTGTTGATACTGTCTTTTTTTCGTCTTCATGCCCTGTTATAAAGGCAACCGTAGAAGCATATCCCCTGTGGGTTAGTGGGATACCAGCATAGGCAGGAACAGAAATGGCAGAGGTTACACCAGGAACAATTTCAAATTCTATACCTTTATCCGATAAAAATTGGGCCTCTTCTCCTCCTCTTCCAAATATGAAAGGATCGCCGCCTTTCAATCTAACAACAATCCCTTTCCCTTTTGCCTTTTTTACCAGTAAAGAATTAATATCGGGTTGTGGTAATTCATGTTGAGATGCCTGTTTCCCAACATATATCAATTCTGCATCCTTTCTCGCAAAACCTAAAAAATCCTTATTTGTAAGATTGTCATAGATGATGACATCAGCTTTTTGGATAAGTTCAAGACCTCTCAGGGTAATAAGCTTTAAGTCGCCTGGTCCTGCACCTACAAGATATACCTTACCCATTTTCTTATCCTTATTGCATACGCAAAGAGCATAGAACATAGCGCAGAAGGTTATAAAATCCTCTGCCCTTGCCTTTATATCTATCTATAAAGATTATACGTTGGAATTTTTTAGTATTCAAACAATTATTGATAATCGCACAGAATACGTAATAATTTTCATTAATTTTTTTTAATATTTGACTTGACACGAAATATAAATAAGAATAAGATACCCTCTAAAGCAGAATTGCTTTAATATCTTTATGAAAGGAGTTTAGTAGCATGCCAGTAGGTAAGGTTAAATGGTTTAACGATTCAAAAGGTTATGGTTTTATCGAACAAGAAAATGGTGAAGATGTTTTTGTTCATTTTTCTGCCGTCAAACAGAACGGATTCAAAACATTGAAGACAGGAGAAAAGGTAGAATTTGAAATTGTAAAAGGCCCAAAGGGCCCGCAAGCAGCAAATGTTGTAAAAAGTGAATAAAAAAAGGGGGTTATCCCCCCTTTTTTTCAATACCTTTTACTTCATCCCATAATTTATCCATTGCAGTAAGCGTTGCACCCTCGTGGTTTATATTTTTTTCTATATAATTAAACCTTCTCACAAATTTATTTGATGTGAATCTTAATGCATCTTCAGGGTCTATATTGTGAAATCTTGATATATTAACAATTGTAAACAGTAGATCCCCTATTTCCTCCTTTATAGCCTCTATCTGGCCTGAACCTTCTGCTTTTTTCAGTTCCTCAACCTCTTCAAACATTTTTTTATAGATATCTTCCAGTTTTATCCAATCAAATCCGACCCTCGCAACCCTTCTTGAAATGATGTATGCCCGTAATAATGCAGGAATTGTGTGGGGTATATTCGATAGGGGTGAATATTCTTCCTTTTCGTTTTTTTTAATCTCTTCCCATTTTTTTTCAATCGGTTTATCTGATGATGAATTCATAAAAACATGGGGGTGTCTATTGTACATCTTTGTATGGGTGAAATTGATTACATCTTTAATGTCAAATGATGCTTTCTCTTTACAGATTTGAGAAATAAATATTATGTGAAACAACAGATCTCCAAGTTCTTCTTTCAATGCCATATAGTTATTCTTTTCTATAGCGTCTATCAATTCATAGGTCTCCTCTAATAAATATGTTTTAAACGACTCAACAGTCTGTTTTTTATCCCAGGGACATCCCTTATCACCCCTTAAGGTCTCTACGAGCTCTACAAGCTTTAAAAATTCTTCCATATAACCTCCTTGTAACTATCCGCTATTAGCGTCAGGGTATAACATTCGGCAAAAGATTACAGTATTAGTTGAAATCTTTCAAATGTAGCGGGGTTTCGCTGACAACTATAGTCTGACAGCTGACTGCTTTCTTGATATGGTCTCCATAACGATTTCAACCGTCTTCTTCATAACCTCTTTCTGACTTTTTGCAATGTTTTTTCCTTCATTTCCCATTTGCTGCCTTAACATCTCATCTTCTAAAATAATTTTTATTTTTTTATAGAGCTCGTCTCCACTTTTTACCATAAAACCTGCATTGCATTCGATAACAGATTTAGCTATATCTTTGAAATTTTCAATATAAGGTCCGAAAATAACAGGTGTCCCGAAGAACAGTGGTTCGAGGATATTTTGTCCTCCGTAAGGGGCAAGACTCCCCCCAACAAAGGCAATTTTACTCTTTTTGTAAATACTCAAAAGGTCTCCTATGGTATCGACAATTACTAAATCAGCTTTCTTGTCAGCTGACTCTTTAAAGGTAGAATATCTCATAACATTTAGGTATGCCGACAATTCTTTTTCAATTTCAGTAATTAAATATAATTCCCTCGGCGCCACAAAAATAAGAAAGTCAGGGAAGGTTTTTTTCAATATTTTTATTACCGGTAATATTACATCCATCTCTTTTTCTTTTACACTGCCGAAGGTTATAATGTCATCTTTTTTGTTATCTACTGTTTCTTCTATATCTCTATAGTATTTAAGATTTCCAGAGTGGATTACCCTTTGTGGTTTCATTCCTATTTTTATAAACCTTTTCATATGTTCTTCAGATTGAGCAAGCACTAAATCAACCCCAGAAAGGACATGCTTTAAAAAGAATGAAAACCGTCTGTAGTTTTTAAGGGTATTATCAGATATCCTACCGTTTAAGATGATGACAGGGATTTTTAGTTTGTTGACCTCCCAGATAAGATTTGGCCATATTTCTGTCTCTATAATAAGAAGGGTTTTAAAAGTAGAGCTATTAATAAAATGTTTTATAGAATAGGTTAAATCAAAAGGGAGTGAATATACATGTACATCGTTTCCAAGCTTTGTGTGGAGAAGGTTCTTTGTGTAATAGGTATTGGTGGTGATTAAAAAATTATGTATGTTTGTGTGTTGTTTCATGTAACTGACAAGATTTTCTGCAATAACTGCTTCACCAATAGATGCAGCGTGTATCCATATAGCATCTTGTAGATCTGTTTTTTCTGTGCTCAAAAAGAGTCTCTCAAGAAATGTCTTTCTAATCTTTCTTTTTGTGAGTGAGAAGAGGATAAAGAATGGAAAAAGAATGTTAATAAGGATGTTGTATATTATTTTCCACATGCCATCTTATCTGCTTTTTCTGTTAGAAGTATAAGTTCATTTTCAAGTTTTACCCTTTTTGCTTCTATCTCTTGAGCACTTGCATCTTTACTCACATAGATCGGATCTCCCCAGAGAAAAGATATTTTTGAAAAAGGGTAGGGAACGATGAAACTATCCCAGGATTTAAAAGTTATTTTTTTACCTGCGCTATAGGTTATTGGCAATGTAGCTTTTCCTGTTAATTTAGAGAGCTCTATAATACCCCTTTTTACTTTATATTTTGGGCCCTTTGGTCCATCAGGGGTTATAGCAATATCAAAACCATGTTTTAAATTAAATAAAATCTCCCTTAGAGATGATACACTCCCTTTTCTGTATGAACCTCTTATTGTACCTAATTTGAAAAAATTAATAACCTTAGCGATAAACTCCCCATCCCTATGTCTGCTTATAAGAACCTTGCCCTTTCCTCTTTTGTTAGCAAAAGGCATCATCAGGAGCCTTCCATGCCAGAAACAGACGATGAAGTTTTCACCTTTTTCCCACTTATCGAGAATAGATTCTCTGTTTATATGTTCTGTTCTGGAGGTAGTCTTAAGGAATATTAGAAAGATATAAATTAATGGAGGTAGCATGTGGAGCATAAGAAAATATTTAATTTCTTTAAGCATTCAAATCCTTTTGCTAATTTTTATAATTCTTTTTTGCGGTGCCTCTCTGAACTGTAACTCATAAAGTTTTTTATAAGGCCCATCAATATCAATTAGTTCTCGGTGCGTGCCTTCCTGTACTATAGTGCCTTCTTCAAGGACAACTATCCTATTTGCATTAATAACAGTGGAGAGTCTGTGAGCAATAATGATTGTAGTTCTTCCCTTCATTAAATTTTCAATGGCTTTTTGGACCTCTGCCTCTGATGACACGTCGAGAGAACTTGTTGCTTCGTCGAGAATAAGAACAGGAGCATTTTTATATAGGGCCCTTGCTATGGCAATTCTTTGTTTCTGACCGCCTGAAAGACGTATCCCTTTTTCTCCAACTATTGTGTCATAACCTTTTGATAATCTAATTATAAAGTCGTGGGCATAAGCCATATTGGCTGCCATTTCCAACATTTCTTTATTTTGTTCCAGACCGTAGGCTATGTTGTTTTTTATAGAATCATTGAAAAGTATTACATCCTGTGTTACAAGGGCAATGTTTTTTCTAAGGGAACTTAAAGTTACATCTCTTATATCAATATCATCAACAGCCACAGACCCGGTAGCTACATCATAGAATCTTGGAATGAGATTAACAAGCGTTGTTTTACCCACTCCGCTTTCTCCTACCACAGCCACAACCTCGTTTTTGTTGATTTTCAGATTTATGTTTTTTAGAATCATTCTATCTTCATATTTAAAGAAGACATTTTTAAATTCAATAATTCCCTGGACATTTTTGAGTTCCATTGCGTCTTGTTTCTCCAGTATTTCCGGTTCTCTATCAATGATTTCAAATACCCTCTGGCTTGCAGCCAATCCCTGCTGTATATTGTGGTTTTCTTTATTTAATCTTTTTATTGGTTCGTATAACATTAATAATGCTGCCGTGAAAGAGAAGAAGTTCCCTGGTGTGGAGCTTCCAGATATAACCTCTCGTCCTCCATACCAGATTATAATACCAATGGCGATGCCGCCAAGGACTTCCATGATAGGGTGGGATAAGGCCCTTACCTTATATCGCTTTAAATTGATGAGAAAGAGGATTTCATTTTCTTCCTGGAATCTTCTGTTTTCATATTCTTCCATTGAGAAGGCCTTTACGATCCTCTGGCCTGTAATGGTTTCATGGAGAAAATTGGTAAGCCTTGCTATCGATTTCTGTGTTTTTGTGCTAATCTTTCTGAGTTTTTTCCCGAACGCCACTATAGGGTATGTTGCAAATGGCAGTACAATGAAGGCAATTATGGCAAGTTTCCAATCTCTGTATAAAACAACAAAGATAAGCCCTACTATGGTAAATGCATCTTTAAGTATTGCGGTAAAGGCTTCGGAAACGGTGCCCTGGATGAGTGTCACATCGTTCATTATCCTTGAAATGCTCACGCCAGTTGGCGTTTTGTCAAAGAATGAAAGGGGTTGTTTTTGCAGACAAACAAAAATGAGGTTCCTGATGTCGGTTATTACTTTTTGTCCCACATATCCCATCAGATATGCCTGTAGATATTCGAAAACCCCCTTTAAAAGATATAGAAGTATTATCCCGAATGGTATTAAATAGAGCATGGATGCATTCTTTTCAAAGAATATTTTATCCAGAACAGGTTTAACGATAAAGGCAGTCAGACCATTTGTAGCAGCCACAAGGGACATAAATATCATGGCAAAGAGAAGCTTTGTCCAGTAAGGTTTCAAAAACTTAAGCAGTCTAAGATATAGTGCCATAAGTGTGCTCTAAAAATTCTATAATAGTATCTTTTGCTCGCTGGTAAGAATTAAATGTACCCAATTTTGCCTTTATCTCATCCATTTCTTTTTTTATATCCTTCCTACCATTTTTTAACATATATATTGCTTTTTCTGCAATCATTTTTGGATTTACGTGCTGGATAAATTCTGGGAAGACCTCTTTCTCTGCTATGATATTCGGAAGGCTAACATATTTTACTTTTACAAGTGCCTTCCCTACAAGGTATGATATTGGCGAAACCTTATAGACCACTATTGTTGGTACACCTAGGATAGCGGCTTCTAAGGTTGCGCTACCAGATGCAACAAGGGCGATATCAGAATAGAAAAGGGCATCGTAGGAAAGTCCTTTCAGGGGGATTATTTTTTTCTGTTCTTTTTGGAATTTTTCTATAATGCGGTAGTCTATATTTTCAGCTAAGGGCAAAAGTATTGTCAGTTCATCGAGATCATTTTCCAGCTTTTTAATAACTTTTAAAAATATTGGCATATGTTTTATTATTTCGTTATCTCTGCTTCCTGGCATTATAGTTATAATGGGGATGTTTTCTTTAATACCTATTTTTTTTAGAAAATCTGGCTTAGAATGTGAGGGCTTAACTGTATTTAAAAAAGGGTGTCCTATATATGTTGCATCAATGCCGTATTCATCGTAAAGCTTTTTCTCAAAGGGTAGAATACATATCACTTTGTCAACTGATTTTTTTATCTGGTTTATACGTTTTTTTCTCCATGCCCAGATTTGGGGTGGGATAAAATATATAATCGGTATGTTCTGTTTTTTTGCAAATTTTGCAATCTTCAGATTGAAACCGGGAAAATCAACCAATATCAATAGAGAGGGGTGTACTTCCATTATATGCTTCTTTAAAGTTTTATAGGCATTCCAGATGTGTTTTGACTTTGAAATAATTTCACTTAACCCCGTGAGGGATATATTTTTATAGTCGTAAATAACCTCACATCCTGCTTCTTCAAGTTTTTTGCTGCCAATCCCGCTGAATTTTACATCTAACGATTCATTCATTGCTTTAATAAGATGAGAAGCGTGGATTTCACCTGAAAGCTCACCGGTTACAATAACTATTTTTTTATTAAATTGATTAGAGAGATTTACTTTCTGCAATGTATTGTTTAATCTGATTGGCAAGGACGAGAGCATTTAATCCATCCTCACCTATAATGCTTGGATTTTTCGCCCCTCTTATTGAATCTACGAACTCCATTAGCTCAAGTTTTACAGAATCTATTTTTTCTGCTGCATATTCTGTGGTTTCAATCTTCCCTTTTTTGTTTTTCTTAGTCATTGTTAATTTACCATTTAACAAATCTATTATAAGGTATCTGTCTTTTTCAAATACCGTTAAAGTTCTTTCTTTTGTTGTTGATATTCTACTTGCCGTAAGGTGAGCAACACAACCACCGGTAAACTCTATCCGGGCATTTACTACGTCTAATTTATCTGTAACAAGGGGTATGCCTTGTGCCCTTACCTCTCTAATATTTTCTTTTACGAGGGAGAGTATTAAGTCTATGTCATGGATCATAAGGTCAAGCACTACATCGATATCTGTGGACCTTCCAGTAAACATGCTTATCCTACGAGCCTCTATGAATAAAGGTTTTTTAATGAATGGAATAGCCCTGGTATATACGGGGTTGAATCTTTCCAGATGTCCTACCTGTAATATTAATCCCTTTTTATTTGCAATCTCTATGAGCTTACTTGCTTCTGCAGGCTTTGAGGTAATGGGTTTCTCAATGAAAACGTGGGTACCATTTTCTAAAAATATTTTTGCAATCTTGTAGTGTGTTTCCGTGGGAGTTGTAATGATAACTCCATTTAAAAATGGAAGGATTTTCCTGTAATTGGTAAAGAATGGTATATGATTTTTTTCTGATACTCCCCCGGCTAATTGTTTTTTAATGTCGACTATCCCTGTGATCTGAACATTCTTAATGGTTTTTAATTTCTCGAGGTGTATTCTTCCCATGTGGCCAGCGCCAACTATGGCCATCTTCAACGGCATATGCCCCTCTTTGAAGACTTGATAAAGTCAATAAGCTCATTGATATGTTTCCCCTCTAATTCTTCCCGTATTATCTTTAGGGAGGTAGTGAGGGGCAGGGATGACCTGAAAAGAATTCTATACGCCTTCTTTAATTTTGTAATTTCTTCCTTTGAAAAGCTATGTCGTTCGAGACCCACTACATTCAGACCATATAGCTTTGCTCTATTACCCGCAGCAATTACAAAAGGAGGGACATCCTTGGGAACTCCTGTAAGGCCGCTTATAAAGGCATATTTGCCAATTTTACAGAATTGGTGTACTGCACAAAGACCGCCGAAAATTACAAAATCTTCAATTTCAACATGTCCTGCAAGAGTAGCACTGTTTGCCATTATTACATCGTTGCCAACTTTACAATCATGGGCTATATGAACATAAGCCATAAGAAAATTGCCATTTCCAACCCTGGTTATACCACCACTAGATTTTGTGCCCCTGTTTATTGTTACATATTCTTTTATTATGTTATTATCACCAATTGTTAAGGTGGTATCCTCACCTCTATATGTAATATCCTGCGGAGGACCACCAATCGATGCAAAAGGACTTATCGTACAATTTTCGCCTATTTCTGTTTCCCCTTGGATGACTACGTGCCCTATGAGTTTTGTACCTTTTTTTATTTTTACATTATTCTCAATAATACAGTATGGTCCTATATCAACACAACCATCTATTTCTGCATTTTTGTGGACAATAGCGGTAGGATGTATCAACGTTGCTCCCCTTATTCTTCTTTTTTTAGCATTGCCATAATTTTTGCCTCGGCAACTATCTCATCATCAACAAATGCTCTCCCTTCGAATATCCAGATCTCTCTTTTATGTTTCGCAACCTCAACCACAAACTTTAACTGGTCACCAGGTATTACAGGTTTTCTAAATCTTGCATGATCAATACCAATGAAAAATACGGAGCCTTTCATTTCCGGAAAGGATTTAAATGCGAGAATCCCTCCTGTCTGAGCCATGGCCTCAACAATAAGAACACCAGGCATTATAGGTTTTTGGGGAAAGTGTCCTGTAAAAAAGGGTTCATTGAAAGTGACGTTCTTTATACCAACGATTTTTTTTGCAGGTTCATATTCTAAAATTTTATCTACAAGCAGAAAAGGGTAGTTATGTGGTAGGAGCTTTAAAATCTCGTTTATATCAATCATTTTCAACCTCCAGATGGAGTTTGGCTTCAATTTTCTTCATTTTCTCAAACAATCTTGGTAGTTTTTTTAAATAGCCCTGAAGTTTTGCCCAATCCTTATGGGGCATATGGGGGGTCCCTGAAATTAATGAATTTTCTGGTACATCTTTCGTGATACCTGTTTGCCCTCCTGCTTTTACATTATCCCCAATAGTTATGTGGTCCCTAACCCCCACCTGTCCTGCAAGAATCACATTTTTTCCAATTGTTGCACTTCCAGCAATCCCCACCTGAGCAACAATTATTGAATTATCTCCGATTGAAACATTATGGGCAACCTGGACTAGGTTGTCTATTTTTACACCCTTTTTTATGATAGTTTTCCCGAGAGAAGCCCTGTCGATGGTAACATTTGCACCTATTTCCACATCATCCTCGATCTCTACTATCCCGAGTTGAGGGATCTTTATGTGTCTTTTCCCATCCCAAACATAACCAAATCCATCACTCCCCAGTACTGCCCCTCCATGGATTATTACCCTTTTACCAATTTTGACCTTATCATATATTGTTACGTGCGGGTATATGGTGGTTTCTTCACCAATAAATGTATTTTCTCCTATATATGCGAAGGGATAAATTGTCACACCTCTCTCTATTACTGCACCGTTATCTATATAAACATAGGGAGAAATAAATACTTCATCTGCTACTTTTGCATCTTTAGAAACAAATGTTAACTGACTTACCCCTTTCTCTTTTTTCCTTGGTTTATTGAAAATCTTGGCTACTTCAACATACGCCAGGGCCGGGTTTTTAACTGTGATTAAGTTTTTGTCTTTTATGTCATTGAAATCTATATCGTCACCAAGGATTATCGCTGATGCCTTGCAATCCTTTATATATTTTCTAAAACTTGTATGGGTAAGAAGTGTTATATCACCCTCTTTTGCTTCTTTAATGCTTGAGATGCCTGATATAGGCATATCCCCTTTTCCTATTAAATGGCCATGTACTTTTTTAGCTATTGTTTTTAGTAAAATCATTTTTTGATTGTTTTTTTCTTTGCTGCTTCATTATATAGATTGATGACCTTGTTTGTAATGTCAACTGCTGGGGCACCATAGAGGATACCTGCCTGGTTTTTTTCAAGAATCAGCATATATTTTTCTTTTTCACCCATATTTTTAATAATTTCTTCTAAATCTTTTACAATTTTTTGTGTAAATTCCATGTCTTTTTGTTGTAGTTCTCCCTGATAGTCGTTGTATAATCTTTGATAGTCTTTTAGCTTGATCTGGTATTGTTTTTCTTTTTCTGCCCTTGCATCGGGGTTAATAGTTGCGCCCTGTTTTTCTATTGTATCTTTCATTTTCTGCAATTCTTCTTGTTTCCCATCCAGATTTTTCTTTAATCTTTCAGCTTCACTTGTAAGGGCCTTTTTTGCCTCCTTACCTTTTTCAGATTCAAGCATAACCCTTTGAAGGTCTACATAAACTATATTCTGTGTCTGACTTCTTAAAGTAAAAGGTAAAAAGAGCATCGTAAATATTGCAGCAATTAAAATAATGTTTTTCATGTTTCCCCCTGTTTAGTATTGTGTACCAATTGTAAAATCGAATACATTTTTTTTCTCATCTTTTTTCGGAAAGAGATTAAAACCAATCTCAAGCCGGATAGGACCCATTGGTGAAAACCATCTAAGACCTAATCCTGCCGAGGCCTTCATATCTTTTAATATAAAACCCTGTGTATCGTCAAACCCATGACCAGCATCAAAGAATATAACCCCTTTTATTCCTGCAGGTTTGTAAATAGGGAATATCCATTCTGTATTGAAAATAAGTTGATTTTCCCCACCTATAACCTCATCCCACTCGTCTTTTGGCCCTGCTTCTCCATACCTAAAGCCTCTTATGGTGTTTATACCACCAACAAAGAATTTTTCGTAGATTGGTAATGTTTTTCCACCATATGTTCTAATAGTCCCTATAGCCCCCTTCAAGAAAAAGGTAGTATCCCAGAAGCCTGCTGGAATGTACTTTCCATAGAAAGCAATCGCTCTATAAAAATAGTTATCACCGCTAAAGGGACCGCCCGCTACTTCGAAGGATATTCCAGAGTTTACCCCCGTGCTGGGGTTTAGTATGTTGTCTATTGTGTTTTTTGTAAGGGATAACATTACACTGCTGGTTATCTTTGTTCCTTCTTGTTCTTTTATATAGATACTTGCTGCGTCTTCGATGTTGGTAACGTCGGTAGTTTCATATCTGTATTTAACAGCTCCCCTTACATCATCTGTCAAAGGCCTGATTAAGGTAACACTACCACCTGTTTTTTTATATTCATACGTATCCATATATCTCTCATAATTAAAAGCGCTTAAACCAGTATCGAGATTCATATCAAAGATATATGGTTCCAAATATGAAAGTGTAAATTCCTGGCTGATAGCGCTAAAGCCAGTTGTAAATAAAAGTTTTCTCCCTGTGCCTAAAAGATTTTCCTGAGATATAGAACCGGTCAACATAACCTGTTCTTCTGAGCTGTACCCTATGCCAATGCTTAAAGAACCTGTGGGTTTTTCTTCAACCATAAGATCCAGGTTAATTTTATCAGGCTCGTCTGTTTTTATAATTTTCATATCAATATTTTGAAAAAATGTTGTGTTCGTTAATCTTTTTTTGCTATCTTTCAGTTTTGTAGCAGAGAATCTATCCCCTTCAGCGACCCTCAACTCTCTTCTGATGACCTTGTCCCTTGTTTTTGTGTTTCCCAATATATTAATCCTGTTAAAATATATTTCCTGCCCTATTGCAAAATCGAAGGTAATATTTACCCTTTTTGCATCATCGTCTATCAAGGTAAGGGGGCCAATATCGCAAAAGGCATAACCTTTGTCCTGATAAAGATCTGTCAACATCAGAACATCTTCGTGAAATATTGAAGACCTGAATGTATTTCCAGATTTACCTTTTAGGTTCCTTAAAAGGTTTTCCCTTTCAAAGATTACATCTCCTGTGAAATCTACAGTACCGATTTTATATATGTTGCCCTCATCAACAGACATTGCTATGCTGATTGTCTTTCCGTCTTTTGAGATTTTTATATCAGGTACTCCTACTTTTGCTCTTACATACCCGTTATCTGAATAGAAGGCTTCAATATTTTTTCTATCTTCCTCGAGGGTTTCTTCATCGAGAATTCCAGAACCCGTGAACCATGAAAACATTCCTTTTTCACTTACCCTCATATATCCTTTAAGTTTATCGCCCTTAAATGCCTTGTTCCCTGTAAAGGTTATCTTTCTGACAAATGCCTTTTCAGGTTCTTCGATGTAAAATTTTACTGTTGCATCGTAAGCTTCTTCGTAATCAATTCCGTACTCTACTTTAGCTGCATAATAACCCTTACCCGCATAAAGCTTTTTTATTTCATCCATACTCTCTTTGATCTTTTCAATATTGAGGACTGTACCTGTCTTTACTTTTAATTTATCCCTTATATCGCCAGTACTTATTTTTTTGTTACCGGATACATATATGGCCTTTATAGGTGCTCTTTCAATGACTACGAAGGTTATTATTTTACCCTTATCTGTTTCCTTAACATCTATCTGGACATCGCTGAAAAAACCCGTTTTGTAAATATTTTTCATATCTTCTCTTATCTTGTCAAGGTCGAAGGGATCGTTTTCCTTTATTTTTATATTATTTGTGATGAAACCCTTATCAATCCTCTCGTTTCCTGTTACGTCAATTTTTATTATCTTATCTGTGTCGTTGGCCCACACCGAGAGAGAAAATATGATAATGGTGATGGTTAATAATATTTGTAAGCTTCTCATGCAATTAGCAAAATAACAGAAAAAAGGGTTATTGTAAAGGCAAAAAGTACAGGCATTGAGCATTATAGCATTATAGAAACTGATTGTATGGTACAAATAGTGTAAAGGTAAGGCTTGACTCACGTTAATAATTATGTTTATCAGCAATAAATTGTTTATATTAAAGTTGTTTTTAGTTTTAAACTAAATGCTTGATGCTGATGACTATAATTTATCGGTGCTTTGTCACGTCTATCTTTTTACACAGATGTGGAATGGGACATTTGCTACAGAGGGGGGACACTGGCTTGCATATGTTTCTTCCAAAGCTTACGAGGAGCATGTTGTAGATGATCCAGTATTTTTTAGGCAGTACCTTTCTCAGGACATCTTCCGTTTTATAAGGGGTTTTTGTCATAACAATACCAATCCTGTTAGAAATCCTGTGTACGTGGGTATCAACACATATTCCCAGTTTGTTATATCCTTCTGTGACCACAAGATTTGCTGTTTTTCTCCCTATACCCTTTATTTTCAGTAATTCATCTATAGTATCAGGAACCCTTCCATTGTAATTTTCTATAATTATTTTAGAAACATTCTTTAGAACCATAGATTTATTTCTGTAGAATCCAACAGGATATATGAGCTTTTGTAACTCTTCTACTGGTAATTTTAGGATTTCTTCCGGTGTTCTTGCTTTTTGCATAAGCCTTTCCATAACCTTGTCTGTAAGTTCATCTTTTGTTCTGAGGCTCAGGAGAGTACCGATAAGCACAAGAAAAGGATTACCTTTTTCTTTTTTGGAAATTTTTGTGACAGCAGGTACTTTATCCTCAAAATTGGTTTTTAGGATTTCTATCATTTCTCTAAACGGGAATTGTTTCATATATGCCCCTCATTCCAAATTCCAAATTATGGGTGATGAATTTTTAATGCTGAATTCCTAAAGCCGAGTATTTATTATCCCCTCTATTAATTCTGACATATGTTCCGCATGTGAGCCCTTCCAATAAATCTTTTTACAGGATGGACATGCTTTAAATGCTTCATAATGGTGAAATACGAATTCAGGAATATATTGTTCTATATCTGTCTTTTCGACCTTAATCAGTTCAACATTGCAGACAATGCATCTTGTTAACACATTTTCAGAATTAATGAATGGGCTGATTAGGTATCTTATTTCTTCAAGCTGTCCCTTTGCAGTGTCAGATTTTATGACGATACATTTTTTGTAACCTGTTATCCTTTTTCTTTTAGTGAGGAGACATGAAAGGTCACCCTGTTCTTTGTAGTCTTCTAACATTGTGTTGTTTCTGATATATATGGTATTTAGCCCAAGAATTCTTAAGTATTTTGCGAGCTTGCCAAGCATAACATCGCAGATAAATATCATCTTTCTACTAATGCTTTTGCAACCATTTTGGTGTTTTTTAATATTTCTTCTTCGCCTTGTACATATCTATTTTCCATCAAGACCTTTCCCATGCATATCACTGTATCCACTATATAACCATTTGATGCATAGACTATATCAGAATAAATATCAAAATTTGGGACAAGTTCCGGTCTCATGGTGTCAACAAGAATTATATCAGGGCTGTTTCCAACCTTTATTTCCCAATCCCCCAGGAAGAATATCTCTGCCGCAACCTTTGTTGCAATATCAAAGGTTACTTTAGCTGGCATCATCGTAGGGATGTGGGTAAAAAATTTTGCCAGAAGAGAGGCGAACTTCATTGTTTCAATAATATCAAGATGGTTATTGGAGGCACATCCATCCGTTCCAAAACAGAAGGGTATCCCTTCCATGAGAAAATGGGGGAAGGCCCTCCCTACTGCTAATTTAAGATTAGAGACAGGAATATGGACCAACTTTGCGTTATGTTTTCTCAGTATAGCACAGTCCTTTTCATCGAGCATGCAGCCATGGCAACCGATAAATTTATCAGACAAAACATCGATTGATTCGAGGAATTCAGTGGGAGAAAGCCCGTATCGGTCTCTGGCAAACTGTGTTTCTTCTTGGGTTTCGGAAAGGTGCATGTGGATCAAAATTTTTTCCTTCTCCGAGAAATTCCTCATCCACTCAAGGCTTTCCCTGGAAACCGTATAAATGGCGTGAGGTCCAAGGGTAAATGTTACGTAAGGTTTGTATTTTTCAGATAGTTCGAAGAGCCTGATATTGTGCTCGATCTGCTCCTGACCCTTTTTTCTATCGAACATATCGATGAAGACTGCGCTGATGAAACCCCTTATGCCCATGTCTGTTACTGCCTTTGCCGTTGCTTCCCAGTGCCAGTACATATCGTTGAAAGCCGTTATGCCGTTCTTTATCATTTCAAGGCATGCGAGCTTTGAACCCCAGTATACATCCTCTTCTGTCAGCTTCGCTTCGAGGGGCCATATCTTCCCTTCCAGCCAGTCTTTCAAAGGCATGTCATCCGCATAGCCTCTGAAAAGGGTCATGGCTGCATGGGTGTGACCATTAATGAAAGAGGGCAGGGCAACCTTATCCTTACCATTAATGGTTCTATCTGCCTCTCGTTTGCAGTTTTCTGAGATTTCTTCAATCCTGCCATCTTTGATAAAAATATCCCTTATTTTCCTGTCTAACACTACATCTTTTATCAGTATATTCACGAGAAGTCCTTGATTAGTATTGTTTGGACTATCGTTTCAATGACACCCATGTTTTTTAGTACATTTTCTTTTATTTCTTTTAATGTGAGGGGTACTTCTAAGATGCCATTGCAATAGTTATCTATTGAACACAGGCTTACATAGGGAATATTGTACTCCATACATAGTGTAGCCTCGGATGCCATTGTCATTCCAACGACATCCCCAAATTTCTTTAGCATTCTAATCTCGGCTTTTGTTTCAAGTCTTGGCCCCATAGTCTGGATGTAGATACCGCCTGATTTTACCCCTATTTTTAACTGCTTGCACAGGGTGTATATGTATCCTCTTAGGGGGCTATTCATCTCAGGTACCATGAATCTCATTTCATTGTCGAAGAATGTGGGTATCTGCCATATGGATATAAAATCTTCGGGGATCACAAACATGCCTGGTTTGAGCGCAATTTTGAGACTCCCCACTGAATTTATAGACACTATTTTTTGGACATTCAGACTTTTCAGGGCCCAAATGTTTGCCCTGTGGTTTATTCTATGGGGTGGAAGAGGTGTGCTACCCCCGCGTCTCTGAAAAAAAACGTTGTCAAGAAAGGAAGGGTTGGAATATGGGTATGATGAAGCTGGATTGTTTCCGTGTCTTTGTAGAAAGATGTTGTTTCTATTAATTTTTACAAATATATTCCCGTAAGGTGTTTCAATCTTTTTTTCATCCCATTCAGCAAAAACAGAAGCATTCAAGAGTGATGTACCACCAATAATACAATTCATGATTGACTATTTACTATTCACTGTATTCATAAGTCAAGTATTTTTGAAATGCTGTCCGGACTCCTTTTTGCTTAAGTCCAAGTCTTTTTTGGTAAATATTTGGCTTGTTTCAGGAGATTTCAAAACTTGTCCTTTCAAGGCTCAAACAGTTGAAACCTTATTCCTTTTGCTTAGTCGAGATTTATTAGCAAAAAGCTTTATTGACCGCTTAACAAATTAAATATAGAGACGTAATTTTCATTATTTCAATCGTTCATTGCCCTTGCCAATGTTTTTTTGCTTTAGATAATTGTTTTTGAGCTAATTCATAAGCTTTTTCAGCTTCCTTGAGGTGAATGAGTGCTTTTTCAACATCAGGGTAGTGTAAACTCTCTTGTGTAAATTCATAAGGAGTGACAAAAAGGATGTACCTCCTATAAAATAGGTTGTTAGCACACAACCACTATTTTAGGAAGGAGGAACATCCATGGAATTAAAGATGAGTGTATCAGAGGCAGTAGAATTAATCAAGGAAGTAAAAAATGTCCCGGCAAAGATTCTTGAGTACATTGGTATGAACATACAGAAGGAGGTAGGAACCTTTATTACAAACCTCATGGAACAGGAACTCACCCATCATGTGGGAAGAGAGAAATATAAAAGGAAAGAAGGCACGACC
>JAPLKF010000113.1 GCA_026388215.1 Pseudomonadota bacterium
GATGTGACTGCCCGCCCGCCCGCCAAAGATGCCATATTCGTGTTGCAAACAGACGAGGTCTACGCTGTTGATATTCAGGAAGTCTGCGGCGCGGCGGTAGGAGTCAATATCCTTCTCGGTCAGTTCAAAGCGAACGCGGGCAGGGTAAGGGTAGCCGGCCTCGAGATCATTGACGGGCAAGGCAATGCATGTCGTGCCGTCGTATTCGGTGGCTATGGCCTCACATAAGTCGGTGGTAAATGTGGCGATACCGCACTGGCGCGGCAGGTAGTTGCCGATGAACCCAATACGGTTAATGGTTGAATGGGGCGAGACTGATAGGATTTTGCTTTTCAGCATGCAATAAGAATAACACAAGAAAAGCAGATTATCAATACGAACGTGCCGATTTTATGGTTAAAAACCCGAGGCTAATGAGTGCCTTTAAGGCAAGCAGTCAAGCAATAGTGATTCACCACTAATTTTGTGTCAGCGCCATCAGAATATTGCCCGGAATCGACTAAAAAAGCACAAAGCTCTCCTTCTGACTTCTGAAATGGGTCCTCTGGGTGTTATCGTACAGCCAATAACTATTTATTTCTGGTTGGAACAAAGCATAAATTACTTCTTTGTGGAAAACTCTCTTTTAGGAAGAATTTCTTGATTATGAAGTATGTGGTTCGGGAGGCTGGGAAAATCGTCACTGAAGCGAACCTCAAGCTCTTTGTTTGAGCCCAAGACACGTTCAACATTGACAGCCTGTTGCCCAAATCCTAATACGGTGTTTTTAAGCATTAAGGTGTCTTCAGAGCGAGCATTGCGGAATCTCCGGGGAACCATCTTGAGCGTATCAAACGTTCCCCCGCATATATGGGGGATGAATGTGCGGATGCATCTCTGCCTGAACCCCAGGGGCTGGGAGGAATTAATAGCGGGGTACCCTGCTCGGTGCAGGGTCGCCCACATTCAAGTGCAGAGGGGCTCTTAGAAGGGTCGGAGATGAAGCACCAGCGAGCGAAGGAGATGCCTTAATGCTCTGCGATTTTAATAAAAAATACTTCCTGGGTTTGAAACTCACGACAAAATATTATAACGAGGATATCCATGAAGCAGCATTTAAATTGCCAAATTTTATAAAAAATTTGACTAAGTAAACTTATTTAGATTGCCAATAATTATATGTTCTCGTTAGTCATTTTAAGTCTTGAAGTCATTTCTTTAAGAATAGAGAGAACAATCTTGGGATTTTCCCTCAATATGACATCAAAATTATCATGGGAGATACTTACAAGCTGTGTGTCAGGTTCTGCGGCAATCGCTGTAGCTGTCCTCAGGGTATTGACGAGCATTGACATCTCGCCAAAGTATTCACCCTTCTTCATAACCCTGATAATCTGCTCCTTTTTGCAAATATTGATAGAACCGGAGATAATATAGAACATGTTGCTTCCCTTTTCGCCTTCTGCAAAAACTGTCTCCCCTGTGTTATAGCGTTTTATAAACTTCTTTATAAGCATCTTTGGCGCTTTAAGAGAAGTTGAGTCCTCAAGAAAAAGTCCCTTCAGCAGGAGTGCATCTCTCTTACTAATATTTACCATGATCTCAGCGCCGAAGAGGATTACCAGGAAGCAATAATAGACCCATATAATCATTATGAACAGGGTTTTTAGAGAACCAAAGGCCAGACCATAGCTGGGATTGAAGGTAAGAAAGATTGAAAACAAGTTTCTCATAAAGATTATGAGGAAAGCAGAGACAAGAGAAGCTGTGAGGAGGCGGTTTATCCACAATTTTACAGGTAAGAAGGTGATATAGAAAATGCACATACACAAAGTTGCTACAATAAGAGAGGTAATAATCTCTGTAATGCCGATCAACGACGGATTGCTTTTTAATAACATACGTGTAATGGAGGAATACAATATTTCGCCTACCATGAGGACAAAGAATAGAATAAGTGTAATGAGGGCTGCTACGGCGTTAAGGAACTGTGACCGTATCAAAGATATTTCACTGTCTATATTGAAAATTTTGATGAATGCAGTTCTTAGCGAGTCTGTGAGAGACATGATTGATACAAAAACTATTGAAAGACTGACAACTCCCCATATTACTTTATATTCCGTTAAGAAGTAGAATTCTTTGGAAATTAATTTATTTAGCTGAGGGAACAGGTGAGCTATGAGACTTTCTATGCCACTCATGATTGTCTGTGACAGAATGGCATAATTGCCAAGCAGGTACGCAACAAAGAAGAGAAGCGGTATAAGAGAGAAAAAGCCATAGGTAGCGAGAGCTGCTGACATCTCGAAATTGTTGTTTTTCAGGAATGATTTTATAGATTCTCTCATTATCAAAAGAGCAATGCCTATGATTTTTTTTATTTTTTCAAATTTCATGCGAGTAGGTTTACCTTATCGAAATTAAGTTTCCAATTATGCAATAGTACCATCCTTATATATATGTCATATATTATGTCACAACATTCAAGTATTTTAAATATCTCCATTCCCGACCATCACCCGCAAGCGGGTACCCGAGAATCGCTCCACTGAAACTGGCAAACTTGCCCCGCATGGATGCGGGACTTCGGACATGCCCGTTTCCCCTTCGAGACGTTCCGCTTCGTTCGAGCCGGGTACCCGCGGAAGCGATTTCTCCAGTCCACGGGTGGCAACCGGTCATGTTGCTCAACTTCGTTCGCAATGAAACCTTGCCGTGATGTCATGCAACAGGGAACTCCTTTCTCTCCTGAGTGTAAAGATACTGTTAGGGACAGGACACCATGCACGCCAAATAGCTCCGTTAGCCGCTATTGGAAGCTAAGATCCACACTTAAAAGCCGAAACATCTTGAATATTTAAGATGTAATAGTTATAATAAAAAAACTGTGAGGGAGACAGGCTTAGTTTCTTTTTTATTTTCTGGAGGATAGAATGAAAGTCGAGGTAGAGACTCTTGATAGTGTGAGGAAAAGGGTGGAGGTTATCCTTCCGGAAGAAAAGATAACAGAATTAGAAGAAAAGATATACGAGGAGCTTAAAAAAGGGGCCAAAGTAAAAGGTTTTAGACCCGGAAAAATTCCAAGATCTATTATTACCCACTATTATAAGGATTATATTGATGAAGAGTTAAAGAAAAGGATGGTTCAATCCACAATGGTAGATGCCCTTAATATGGCCAAGGTCGAACCTATTATAGAACCCTATGTGGATTTTTTGGAAGAAGAGGGCCGCCATGGTTACAAACTTGAGTGTGAGGTCCTGCCTGAGATAGAACTGCCTTCCTATAAGGGGGTAGGGGTAGAGGTAGAGGCAATCAAAGTAACAGATGAGGATATGGAGAAAAAAATTGAAAGTTTACGACAAATGCACGCAGAAATGATAACAAAAGAAGGGGACATCGGGGCGCAGAAAGGAGATTTTGTAGTTATTAAATATCAAGGTTATATGAATGGAAAACCGGTAAAAGATATAGCTACGGAAGCATATCCACTGGAAATAGGTGCTACTACACTTATGCCGGAGTTTGAGAATACACTCATCGGGATGAAAGCGGGTGATGAAAGAGAAGTAGAGATAAAGTTTCCTGAAGATTATCCCGATAAAGAAATTGCATCAAAAACAATACTTTTTAAGGTATTGCTTAAAGAGATCAGGGAAAAAAGGCTCTTGGAAGTGAATGATGAGTTTGCCAAGGATCTTAACTTTGAAAACATGACAAGCTTGAAAGACGGGCTTAAGAAAGAAATAGAGAAGGAGAAAGAAGGGGCGAGAAAAAGGGATGTTGCTCAAAAGATAACAGAGTCTTTAATAAATGGGATGGACATACCTGTTCCTAAAAGGCTCCTTGAAAAAAGGATAGAGATGATGGTACAGGACGCGAAGTCAAGGTTTAAAACAGATAAATTAAACGAAGAGGAACAAAGAACCCTTGAGAGTAACTTGAAAAAGGAGTTTGAACAAAGGGCGCAGGAAAGGATTAAGATAGATATAGTGCTCTCAAAAATTGCTGAAAAAGAGGGCATAAAGGTAGATGATAATGATATTCATGAGAGAATAAAAAAGATTGCTGAGGATACAAAGAGGCCTTATGATGATATTAAGAGTTTTTATGAACATTATAACCTCACGGAGAACTTGAAAAGTAGCGTTGTCGAAGAAAAAACTATTAATTTTCTTAGAGATAATGCGATTATAAGGGAGAAATCATGAATCTTGTCCCAATAGTGATTGAAAAGGATGGTAGAGGAGAAAGGGCCTATGATATATATTCAAGGCTGCTTAAAGAGAGAATTGTTTTCCTGGGTACCAGTATAGATGATAATGTGGCTAATACTATCATAGCACAGCTTTTATTTCTAGAATCTGAAGACCCTGCAAAGGATATATATCTATATGTGAACACACCTGGTGGTTTAATTACAAGCGGTCTCGCCATTTATGACACAATGCAATATGTAAAACCGTCAATAGTAACTATGTGTATTGGTCAGGCAGCAAGCATGGGGGCGGTATTGCTCGCAGGTGGTACAAAGGGTAAAAGGTATGCACTTCCTCACTCGAGAATCCTTATTCATCAGCCCCTTGGAGGTGCACAGGGACAGGCAACAGATATAGACATTCAGGCAAAAGAGATATTGAGGATACGGGAAGAAATAAACAGGATTTTAAAAAAACATACAGGACAGCCGATTGAAAAGATTGCAATGGATACCGAAAGGGATTTTTACATGACTTCCGAGCAGGCAATGGAATACGGTATTATAGACCAGATAGTGGAGAAGAGGCAATGACAATGATCAAAAGAAATAATGGGAGAACAATTAAATTACACTGCTCTTTTTGTGGAAAGAGCCAGGACGAGGTAAAGAAACTGATTGCAGGTCCTATGGTGTATATCTGTGATGAATGTATAGAGCTTTGTAATGAGATTATACAGGATGAAGCAAAGAAGGAGAGATTTGACTACATTAAAACTTCTATACCAAAACCCCAGGAGATTAGAAAGCTTCTTGATGAGTATGTCATAGGACAGGATTATGCGAAAAAGGTACTTTCAGTGGCTGTTTATAACCACTATAAAAGAATAGAATCCAGGGCAACTTTTGATGATATAGAAATACAGAAGAGCAACATCCTTCTTATTGGGCCAACTGGTTCAGGAAAGACGCTCCTTGCAAAGACCCTTGCAAAAATATTGCATGTTCCCTTCACAATAGCGGATGCCACTACGTTAACGGAAGCTGGTTATGTAGGAGAGGATGTAGAGAATATCATACTTTATCTATTGCAATCTGCGGACTACAACACAGAAAGGGCAGAGCGCGGTATTGTTTATATAGATGAGATCGATAAAATATCCAGAAAGACCGATAGTCCGTCAATAACGAGGGATGTATCAGGTGAAGGTGTTCAACAGGCACTTTTAAAGATTATAGAGGGAACAATTGCAAATGTGCCGCCAAAAGGTGGGAGGAAACATCCCCAGCAAGATTATATTAAAGTAGACACAACGAATATTCTCTTTATATGTGGTGGATCATTCAATGGTGTAGAATCAATAGTAGCAAATAGAATTGGGAAAAAAGGAATAGGTTTTGGTGTCGATGTGGAAGGTGGGAGAGATAAACAGTATTCAGAATTAATTAAAGATATTCAACCAGAAGACCTCCTTAAGTATGGATTAATACCTGAATTTATAGGGAGACTACCAATTATAGCTACCCTTGAAGATTTAAGTGAGGATACCCTTGTGGAAATTTTGAAGAGACCGAGAAATGCTATTGTAAAACAGTATAAAAAGCTTTTTGATCTGGAAAATGTAAAGCTCACACTTACAGAAGGTGCACTAAGGGGTATTGCGAAAGAAGCAATGAAGAAGAAAACAGGTGCAAGGGGCTTAAGGTCTATAATGGAAAAGGTTATGCTGGACGTGATGTATGAAATACCTACTCTATCTAATGTAAAAGAATGTGTGTTAAGTGAAGAAGTTATAATGAGCCGTGAAAGGCCTATACTGATCTATGAGGAAGAAGCAGAGATTGCCTGAGGGTTTGACTTTTATTAGCTTAAGTTGTTATATTTGAAAGTTCGGGCGGATAGCTCAGTGGGAGAGCATCGGCCTTACAAGCCGGGGGTCGCAGGTTCAAAACCTGTTCCGCCTACCATTTAAGCGGGGATGTAGTTAAGCCTGGTTATAACGCCGGCCTGTCACGCCGGAGGCCGCGAGTTCAATTCTCGTCGTCCCCGCCATTTTTTTAAAGGATAGAATGAACCTTGCCCTATGTATACATAACCACCAGCCGGTAGGAAACATGGATTTTATCCTGGAAGAGGCATATGTGCGTGCATATATGCCTTTTTTTAATGTGTTGAAAGATTTCAAAGAGATACAGATAACTCTCCACTTTTCAGGTTATCTTTTTTTATGGTTATACAAAAACAAGCCTGAGTATATCAAACTTTTAAAGGGACTCAAGAAAAAAGGCCAGGTTGAAATAGTATCAGGCGGTATGTATGAACCTATCTTTTCGTTATTACCAGAGGAGGATGGATATTCACAGATAAAGATGCATATGGATTGTATGGAGGGTGTTTTTGGTGAAAGACCACAAGGTATATGGCTTGCAGAGAGGGTGTATGAACCTTATATGCCCAGAATTTTAAGCAAGGCAGGAGCTTCCTATACTCTTGTAGATGATAACCATTTTAAGGCTGTTGGGATGAAGGAAGACGAGCTTTACGGCTATTATATTACAGAGTATGAAGGATATAAATTGTTAATATTTCCCGGTTTAGAGTTCTTGAGATATGCGATCCCCTTTAAGCAGATAGAAAGAATTAATGAGTATTTCAGGGGAGTAGAGGAAAAAGGAGGAGATTTAGCAGTTTTTGGAGATGATGGAGAAAAATTTGGTTTGTGGCCTGGTACATACGATTCTGTATATAAGGAAAATTGGCTAAGAGCCTTTTTTACATACCTGAGCGAGAATAAAGATTGGATACAGACAGTTACATTTGGCGAATATGTGTCACGGAAGCCACCAAAAGGTCTTGTCTATCTTGACTGTAATTCGTATAAAGAGATGGGAGAATGGTGTTTACCTGCCCCTGTCTCAAAAGGTTATAGCGCGTGCATGAATAATGCTGATGCGAACTATAAACGTTTTTTAAAAGGTGGTTATTTTAAATACTTCCTTACAAAGTATGTTGAAAGCAACGATATGCATAAAAAGATGCTCTGGGTAACAAAGAGAGTTAAAAAGGATGTGACTGCCAGGGAACATGTGTTTATGGCCCAGACTAATGATAGTTATTGGCATGGAGTTTTTGGTGGTCTTTACCTTCCCCATCTTCGGGCTTCTGTTTATAAACACCTTATTGAGGCAGAAAAGTGTTTAGACCCCCAAAAGCCGTTTGTTGAAGGATACCTTGAAGATATAAATATGGATGGATGGGAAGAGGCAGTTCTCAACAATAATAATGTAAAGGCATATTTTTTGCTTAAACAAGGCGGAATTTTATATGAACTTGATTATAAACCATCGTCCACAAATATTATGGCTACTCTCTCAAGGAGGTATGAGGGTTATCACGATAAGGTAAAGAGTGCCTCATCGAGCGATATAGCAGACGGAAAAAAGACAATCCATGATATGATTACTGCAAAAGAAGAGGGTCTTGAGCAATACCTCCATTATGACTGGTACAGAAGGGCTTCTCTTATAGATCATATTATGGGAAAGGATGTAACATTTGAGAATTTTTATAGGGGCAGATATATTGAGCCAGGAGATTTTGTAAAAGAATCATACAGGGGAGAGATAAAAAGGGGTAAGAAGTGCGTTACACTATCGATGAGAAGGGATGGATATTACTGGAAGGGGAATAAGGGGTTACCGTTGTCTATAGAGAAAAAGGTTGTTTTGTATGAAGGAGAAGATATAGTTTCAATAGACTACTTGATTGAAGGTAACATTGTTGAACCTTTCTATGTGGGTATAGAGTTTAATTTCTCATTTTTGGGAAGTGGTGGTGAAAGGTATATGGAAACTGAACATGGAAGGTTACCCCTCACAAGTAAAGAGATTTTAAAACCTTCTCGCAGCGTGTTACTCCATGACCCATATCAAAATGTTAAAGTTATACTGGAGCTGGATATACCTACTTATATATGGACATTTCCGGTAGAAGTTGTTTCCCTGTCGGAAAATGGTTTTGAAAAGAACTACCAGAGCACAATGCTCATGCCTCTCTGGGATATAGACCTAATGGGCGGGGTAAAAAAAATACAAATGAAACTCTATCTTCATGGTATCAGTAGTAATAACAACTCACAATAGAAGGGCTTATTTAAAACAAGCCGTTCTTTCTGTATTAGATCAGGACTATAAAGACAAAGAAGTTATAGTAGTTGATGATGGTTCCACTGATAATTCCCTTGAGGAGATTAAAGGGTTGCCGGTCCGGTATGTATGGAAGTTAAACGGGGGCATAAGCAGTGCCCGCAATACAGGCATAAGGGTTTCAAACGGTGAGTATATAGCATTTCTTGATGTGGATGATTTATGGAAAAAAGGCAAACTCTCAAAACAGATGGAATTGATGGAGAAGCAGGATGTCTTAATCTCATACACAGATGAAATCTGGATAAGGAATGGAAGGAGATTAAATCAAAAATTGAGGCATAAAAAATACTCAGGCTATATCTTTGAACAATGCCTGCCTCTTTGTATAATAAGCCCATCCTCTGCGTTAATCAAAAGAGAGGTATTCGAGAGAATAGGCCTTTTTGATGAATCTTTACCTGTGTGCGAGGATTACGATATGTGGTTGAGGATTTCCTCTCAATATCCAATACTATTTATAGAAAAACCTTTGATTGTAAAAAGGGGAGGGCATGAAGACCAACTTTCAAAAAAATATGAAGCTATCGATCGATTCAGGATACAAAGCCTGGTTAAGATACTGAGTAGTAATACACTGGATAAAGATAATAGGGTAAAGGCTGTGGCGGAATTAAAGAAAAAATGCCAGATTTATATAAAGGGGGCACAAAAAAGAGGAAGGATGGAAGAAGCAGAATATTACATCAAACTTTTAGAGGTAGTGAACAGTGAACAGTTATATTTGGGAGTTTTAAAAAGGGGGGAGAAATGGACGGGATGAGAAAGGCAAAAATAGTTTGCACAATAGGACCTGTAACAAGTAGTGAAAAGGGCATAGAGGCGCTTATTGCAAGTGGCATGGATGTGGCGAGATTGAACTTCTCCCACAGCGACCATAATTTTCATGGTGATGTAATCAATAAGATTAGAAAAGTTTCTGATAAACTTCAAAAACATGTTTCAATTCTTCAGGATCTTCAAGGCATCAAGATAAGGGTAGGGGAGCTTTCAGGAGGGAAGGTCAACCTAATTAAGGGAGAAAAGCTTACAATTCGGCAGGGTAATGTAAGGGGAGACGAAAAGAACATATTTATAACTTTCCCATCATTGATAGAGGATGCAAAGATTGGAGATACTGTTCTTTTAGATGATGGACTTATCCGACTTGAGGTTTTAAAAAAGGAAAAGGATTCATTGATAACTACTATCATTGAAGGAGGGGTACTGAAAGAGAAAAAAGGCGTCAATCTTCCGCATATGAAGGTGAGAGGGGGGTCTTTTACTGAAAAGGATAAAAAGGATCTTGAGTTTGGTATAAAGATGGGTGTTGACTACGTAGCATTATCATTTGTGAGAAGCGCCAGAGATATTATAAACGTGAAAAAGTGGCTCTCAAGGAGGGGTGTATATATCCCTATCATAGCCAAGATAGAAAAAGAAGAAGCCATAAGGGACATTGAAAGAATTATTGGTGAAGTGGATGGAGTAATGGTAGCAAGGGGAGATCTTGGGGTTGAAATGCCCTTAGAAGAGGTTCCGATGATTCAGAAAATGCTTATACAGAAAGCTAATAATAGTGGGCGTATAGTTATAACGGCCACACAAATGCTTGAATCGATGACGCAACATACAAGACCCACACGGGCGGAAACTACAGACGTTGCAAATGCGGTAATTGATGGGACAGATGCCCTGATGCTGTCAGCAGAGACTTCCTCAGGAAAGTATCCAATAGAAGCCCTGAAGGTTATGGATAGAATTATTGTATATACAGAAAGCTCAAACCAGAAGGACGGGCAAACCCATGTGCCAATATATGTTCATGGTGGTATTTACGAGTTTCCTGAAGCAGTTGCTCATGCAGCGTCCCATGCGGCAGAGGAGGTTGGTGCCAGATGGATAGTGGCATTCACAAGGTCTGGATTTACTGCCAGATTAATATCAAAATTCAGGCCAAGCACACCTATAATTGGATTTTCGCCTGATGAGAAAGTTGTGAGACAGATGTCAATTTATTGGGGTGTAAGGGCACATTTTGTGAGACATTTGGAGAGTACAGACGAACTTGTAAACGAGGTGGATTCTTTGTTGATAAAGTTGGGATATGCAGAAGTGGGTGACAGGGTAATAATAGTAGCAAGTCTTCCCCCATCCACATCGGGTAAGGCAAATTTTGTAAAGATGCACGAGATCAGGGGAACGGCATAGTGTAATACCTATCATTATTCATTTCCAAAATAAGTATTTTCTCGAATGTCCATAAGTTTACCCTTTAATTTTTTTATAAATTCCTCCTTATCAAGTGCAAAAAGAGGGCTGATTTCAACTTTGGTGGCTGGTGGAACTACAATTCCAGCCTCTTCGAACCATCGTATATGGAGGTTATTCATGGCGCGTTGTGCTGTTTTCGGTGAATCATCACCATCTCTATTTTTAACCGGAGAAAATTCTTCTTCACGGGCTGCCTCTACACAACAGGTTTTTCTTGCCAGTGGAATGGCATCGAATACAAATGTTTCAAATTTCCAGGCTTCTGTTTTTATTGGTTTTTCATCAGGACCGATCGTTTTAACAGTCTTTATTGCACGGTGGTATGGCAAGGCAAACCCATGTTTGTTTAAGCGCTCGATAAAGGAAAGGCTTAACACATGTATGGCAGTATTTCCAGCCCAGTAAAGGATAGCCCCATTCTCATCCACAGCAGACATCTTTTTAATACTAAGGTCGTTATATTCGATAATCGCATCTTTGCCTTTTATAGATAGATAAACACCAACCTTTTCCTTGGTATTTCTGCGTCTCACCACCTTTGTAGATATTTCTGCATCTGACATTTTGTGATAGCCAATAAAAGCAGGATCAGCTATTTTAACGAGAGGATTATCAACCTGACAGTAAAAAAGCTCTGAAATACCTTTTTCTGTTAAATATTTTAGAAGGCCGGAATTGTGAAGTGCCTTAAGAGAACCACCGTGACCATCGGGGTTCATAAATAAATGGGTTTCGTCTTTTAAGATTAGCCTTCCTTCAGGGGTGATGCTTGGTAGCATGCTCTGTTGAAAAAAATGTACTGTATGCCTGTCAAGCCCGAAATAATCGTGTGAATTGAAGAAATTTAGGATATCCCGATGATTCTCATGGCTTGTCATAATTAGAAGCGGGATTGTAGCGTGATATTGTATGGACATTGCTTTTACCGATTCTGCAAAAAGCTGAAATAATGATTTTTTTGTTATGGGCGTTATTGGTAATGCGCCTTTTGGGCCTTCATTGCCAAGTCTTGAACCCTGACCGCCAGCAACAATCAGTGTAGCTATCTTGTTTTGACGGATTAGCGATTCTCCCAATATCCGTGCCTCTTCCTGTTGGGATTTATCCCTGTGTGTTTTAGGGATGGGAATGATTGGAGCTTGCCCGACATCGTCTATATAATTTGGAAGGATAATCTTACTGGAAAAAGTTTTGTGCAGTTTAAAGATGAGATTAAAATCTAATCCTTGTAACCCTTTCAAGAATATATTCTGTTTTTCAGGGGGTAGATTCCTGTAATGGTTAAGGTTGTGATGTTGATTGTATTTTTCGGCAATTTTAAAATATTCTCTCTCTGTCATAACCAGATACCGTTATATTACACAAAAATTATTGCATTATACCCGGAAAAGTCAACCCTATTTATAACAAAATTATAGTTTATCTGACTAAAGTCTTTTTGCCAAGTACAAAGAATGTTATGCTATTTAGTGATGGAAAAAACACACAATGCATTATATGATGCTGAATCCCGTATCACGGCGTGGTTATTTTATATTTGATGGTGGATAGATGAAAATATCAGAGATGAAAGATAGAGAATTTGTTAATTTATTGTTGATAACTGTTAGTTCAGTCATCTTTTCACTATTGCGGTCTTTTTTGTGCTGAGCCTGAGCGCCAGTTCTTCTTGTGTCAACCCTGCAGACTCACGTGCCCGACGGAGTATAATACCGATTTTGAATTGTTTATAACCTTCCTCGTACCCTTCAGCGAATTCTAAATCCCTTTTCTTTCGTTCATTTATATATTTTTTAAGGTCACTCATGGTTTTTCCTCCTTTTTAAAAACTATTTTTTATAGGATTTTTTATAAGATTCTGCTTTATCTATCTCTCCCTGCAGAGCCGTCAGCAAAGGAACATAATACGCGATAGGAATTTGAGCCGAACTGAATTCTACACTCCCAAATTTCTTCAGTACCGACAAGCTTTTTGAAATAGAAGGATGAAATATCATCAAAATCCGCCAGAAGACTCAGGACCCGCACAACTTTCTGAGCAGCCTTACCAGGTAAAGAATCAAGAAAATCTTGTACAGGACATTTACCATCATGCATCATGTATTGTCCCTCGTCCATCATGCATTACTACCCCGATCTTCTGATTTTCTTTGGGATAAGTAATGGGGTTGTTTTTTTATATTCAATATATTCTCTTCCAAGGCGCTTCTCAAGCTCAGGTTCTTCAATAAGTTTAAACTCAAGGATACTAAAAAGTATAAATATTGGCGTGAATATAAATGTAAGAGATATTGATTGTAATAATACACCGACTCCAAACAACATGAGGAAGACACCGGCAAGCATTGGATTTCTGACATAGGCATAAGGACCTGTGGTAATCAACTTCTGTGGTGGATTGAAAGGTACAGGTGTTCCCTTAGCCCTGATAAACTGCCATACAGACCATAGCCATAAACAAACACCCACAACAATAAAAGGAAGAGATACAATAGTGCCCCATAGACTGGAAAAGAGTTCAGGCAGATCAAGTAACCTGTCCATTTTAATAGCGATATAAATTGTTAGCAAAACAATGGTGAGGAAAAACACACTACCAAGAATGGTGAGGGTTGTTCGAACCTTCTTTGTGCCTGTCGCTACTTTATAAAATAGATTAACTAATAACTCAGACGGATTTTTAACTGTCCCCCCCTGCTCTCTGCTTTCTGCTCTTTGCTCTCTCTCAGCTTCATTCTGCCTACTCCTTACTCCCTACTATTTTTCTACCATGAGCCACGAGCTAAGAGCTATTAAGTCTGCTTACTCCTTACCACTTACCACTCTCTACTTACCACTTACGTTTTTTCCTAATACTTTATCTCTCTGAGGAACAGTCCTTTCGCCGGTGCAGTTGGGCCTGCTTTCTCTCTGTCTTTCGACTCTAAAATTTTTCTGAAATCCTCTACCTCTATCTTACCTGAGCCCACAAGGACCAATGTTCCAACAATATTCCTTACCATATATCTTAAGAATCCTGTAGCCTCTATCACAATATAAATGAAGTTTCCCCTTCTTTTTACCCTTGCCCTTATAACTTCCCTTATTGGATTATGGTAAGTAGTATCCTTTTTCTTAAAAGCTGAGAAATCATGTTGCCCTACAATCAATTTTATTGAATCATTCATTGAAGAAACGTCAATATTATAGGGAATATGCCAGACATACCGGACATAAAAGGGAGAATTATACGTGGCATTTAAGATACAATACACATAGGTTTTACTTTTCGCAGAATACCTTGCATGGAAATCAGGGCCAACCTCAAAGGCATCCTTCACCCTTATATCCACTGGCAGAAGGCTATTTAATCCTCTGGCAAGGCTTCCTGGCTCTATCCCCTTCTCTGTAAAAAAGTTTACCACCTGCCCCTGTGCATGGACACCCGTGTCTGTTCTCGCCCCTGCATAAATCTTTATCTTATGGTTCAGGATTTTTTCTATTGCTTCTCGTACAACCCGTTCTATTGTTATTAGGTTTGGCTGGTATTGCCACCCATGATATGCTGTCCCATCATAGGAAACAATGAGGGATATGTTTCTCATCTAACTTTCTTTTTGGCATTGTCTTTCGCCTTCAAATCATCTTTGACGCCTTCTTTTATCTTTATAGCCTCCTTAACATCCTCTTGTGCCTTTATGCCCTCCTTTTCTTCAAGCCTTTTATATAATTCCTCTATCTCCTTTTTTAAACCGACATTTTCAGCCTTTAAAAAGTTATTCTCCTCTTTGAGCATTTTGATTTCCTCTTTCAGGCCTTTATTTTCCTTGCTGCAAGAAAAACATCCAGTAAGAATTAAAAAGAGGATAGCGAGAAGGGATATAAACTTCATGCTCATTATTTTCTAAAATGTCTGTCTAATTGTCAACAGGTTATTGATGGTTGTTTGATAATGGTATGAGTCCTGTACCAATAAAAATTAAAAATAAACTAAAAAGAATAACGGTCTTGTAGCGAATCGCAATCTTTGGTTTTAATATCATACTACCAAACCTATGATACCTATCTCTCATTATAATAGCACTGAGGTTGTCAAGGGTTTCATCAAATTCTGTTGGTTTAGCCCAGTGTTTATCTCTGAATACAATCTCCACATAATTGACATTCCAGGATAAAGACGCATTCGGATCATAACCTGAAACAAAAAATAACAGGAATAGTGGCAAACAAACTCCAACGAGGATAAAGGTTATGGCAATCTTTCTTTGCCTGCTCATACCACACCCACCATATTACAATTATAGCTATAATAATGGATATGTAAAGCATGTTTAATTGTCAACAGGTCATTGTTTATGTTAGATTAATGAAAAGGCACACACAGGGAGGATCTGAATGCACACGGCTGTTATTACAGTACCAATTGAAGAAGAGATGAAAAGGTCATACCTTGACTATGCAATGAGCACCATAATAGGCAGGGCATTGCCTGATATAAGGGATGGCCTGAAACCAGTCCACAGAAGAATCCTGTACGCAATGTATGAACTGAACAACACCCATGATAAACCCTATAAAAAATCTGCAAGGGTGGTGGGTGACGTAATCGGTAAATTTCACCCCCATGGAGATCAGGCGGTTTATGACGCCATTGCAAGGATGGTACAGGATTTTTCCCTGCGGTACCCCCTTATAGATGGCCAGGGGAATTTCGGCTCAATCGATGGGGATGCGCCTGCTGCTATGAGGTACACGGAGGTCAGGCTCTCAAGGATAGCCGAAGAAGTTTTAAAGGATATAGAAAAGGAAACTGTGTCTTTTAAAACAAACTATGATGATTCCCTTACCGAACCAACCGTTATGCCTTCCAGGATACCAAACCTTCTCATAAACGGGTCCTCTGGAATCGCTGTAGGTATGGCAACCAACATACCGCCTCACAATATAAACGAGGTCATTAACGGTACAGTTGCTTACATAGACAATCCTAATATTACAATTGGCGAACTTTCAACCCATATCACAGGACCTGATTTTCCAACTCAGGGAACAATCTATGGAAGGCAGGGCATAAAAGATGCCTATGAAACAGGAAGAGGACATATAATACTACGGGCAAGGACTGCTATAGAACAACTGAAAAAGGATGGCAAAGAAGCAATTGTCATAACAGAAATTCCTTACCAGGTCAATAAAGCACGGCTCATTGAGAATATTGTTGAGCTTATAAGCACAAAAAGGATTGAAGGTATATCAAACATAAAAGATGAATCAAACAGAGAAGGGATACGTGTAGTTATAGAGCTAAAAAAGGGTGAAATGGCAATACCTATTTTAAACCAACTCTATAAACACACCCAGTTACAAACCACTTTCGGCATTATATTTCTCACTATTGTAAACAACGAACCCAAGGTCCTCAACCTGAAAGAAATACTAAAGGAGTTTGTAAATTTCAGAAAAGACGTGGTAACCAAAAGGTCTACCTTTGAACTGAACAAGGCCCAGGATCGGCTCCACATCCTTGAAGGGCTTAAAATAGCGCTTGAGCATATAGACGAGGTTGTTGCCCTCATTAAAAAATCAAAAAATACACAGGAAGCAAAAAGTTCGCTGATGGACCGTTTTAAACTTTCTGAAAAACAGGCTACAAGCATCCTCGAGATGCGCCTGCAACGCCTCACATCCCTTGAAAGAACAAAAATCCTTGATGATTTTAAAACTACCACTGAAGAGATAAAGAGACTGCAAAAGATTCTTCAAGATGAAAGGCTACTGCTGGAACTCGTAAAAAAGGAACTCCTCGAAATGAAAGAAAAATATGGGGATGAAAGACTCACGGAGATTGTGGATGAACTGCCCGAAATCACTGTAGAAGATATGATCAAAGAGGAGGAGGTCGTAGTTACAATTACCAACAAAGGCTACATAAAAAGAACACCCATAGACCAGTACAAAAATCAACTAAGAGGCGGAAAAGGAAAAATAGGCATAATCGTAAGGGAGGAAGACTTAGTAGACCACCTGTATATAGCCTCCACTCATTCCTATATAATATTTTTCACCGATGCCGGTAAAGCACATACTATAAAAATATATACCATTCCCGAAGCCCCTCTATCCTCCAAAGGGAAACCTGTAATAAACCTTATAAATGTGGACAGAAATGAAAGAGTAACCGCGATTGCTCATGTGAAGGAGTTTGCGGAAGATAAATACCTGTTCTTTGTCACAAAGAAAGGGCAGGTAAAGAAAATATCCTTGAGCCTGTTAAGGCATCTGAGGTCTTCAGGGATAAGGGTGATAAGCCTACCTGAGGACGACAGCCTTATAGATGTCCTTGAAACAAACGGGCAAAACGAATTGATAATTGCTACAAAAAAGGGTATGTCAATAAGGGTTAAAGAAGAACAGATAAGGTCCATGGGCAGGGCAGCGTACGGTGTAAGAGGTATCAGATTAAGGGAAAAAGATGAAGTGGCTTCTATTGAGATTGTAACCCCGGACTGTACTGTTTTCACGGTTACTGAAAGGGCTTATGGAAAGCGCGCCCCCTGTTCCGATTACAGGGTCCAGGCACGTGGTGGAAAGGGCATTATAAATGTCAAATGCGGAACAAAAAATGGCCAGGTTGTGTGTTTAAAAAAGGTAAAGGTAAGCGAAAACAACGACATAATACTTGTTACAGATACAGGAAAGACAATCAGGTTTAACACCAAAGCTATACATGTTCAAAAAAGAGGTGGTCTTGGCGTAAAGCTTATGGATCTGGAAAAGGAACAAACAATAAGCGGTGTAGCAATAATAGGCGAAGATTAATGGATATAGGCGTTATTGGTGCAGGTGCCTGGGGTACTGCCTTCTCTATCCATCTCTCAAGGAAAGGAAAGAAGGTACTTCTCTGGGTATATGAAAAACAACTTTACGAAACACTCAAAGAAAAGAGGGAAAATACCTTTTACCTCCCAGGATTCATATTACCTGAAAACATTGAATTTACAAATAGTCTCGAAATGCTCGCCTCGTCCTCAGACAATATTGTCATTGCCACACCTTCTTTTGCCATAAGGAAGACTATAGAAGGTATCTCCAGGCCCCTGTCCAGCAAGAATATACTGATTCTTACAAAGGGGCTCGAAACAGAAACCCTTTTACGCATGAGCGAGGTAGTTGAAAAGGTACTTGGAGGCAATGCTCATATTGGAGTACTTTCCGGTCCTTCATTCGCAAAAGAGGTTGCAGGGGGTGCCTTCACATCAGTTGTAGTATCTTCAAAGAATAGGGACCTTTCAAGGTATTTTCAGAGGGTTACCCATGATGACAATTTCAGGGTTTATACAAGTGAAGACATTATCGGGGTAGAGCTGGGCGGTGCAATGAAAAATGTCATGGCCTCAGGTGCTGGCATCATAGAGGGCTTAAATCTTGGCACAAATACACTGGCAGCCTTTATAACCCGTGCCCTCGCAGAAATCAAGAGGCTGGGAAAGGCACTCGGGGCGAAGGAAACCACATTCATGGGACTTTCCGGAATTGGTGATTTAATCCTTACATCTTACGGCCATTTAAGTAGAAACAGGTGGTTCGGCACACAGCTCGCAAAGGGGAAAAAACCAGAGGATATTATAGGATTACAAAAGGCCGTGGTAGAGGGCTATTATACAATCGATTCGGCTTATAGACTCTCACAAAGATTAGGGATAGAAATGCCCATTACTGAAGAGCTTTACAGGATTGTATATGAAGGAAAAGACCTTAAAACTTCTTTAAAGGATATTAAAAGCAGGGGTCTTAAGGAAGAGGATGATTAGCAGGGTATCATAGAAACCTGTAATTTAAAATTTAAAATTTAAAATTCAAAAACTTAAATAAGGGGGGGCAAATGAATCTAAAAATCTTTGAAAAAATGGAAGCGCCTCAACTCAGAAGTTACATTGAATTTTTGCTCTGGCATTACAGGGTTATTGATGCCTTCTGGTTTCTCTATGTGGCAGAAAGGTTCGACCAGCCTACTGCCGAAAACATAAATGAAAGGGTCTGGGGACGTGTACCTGAGATGGCAGCAAAGGACCTCATCAAACGGTTCGATATAGGGGAGAAAGGATTAAAAGGTTTTGTGAAGGCATTAAAATTTTTTCCCTGGACCATCATCGTAGATTACGAGATTGAAGAAAAAGAGTATGAAGTAAATATAACCGTGCCCCACTGTTCCACCCAGGAGGCAAGGCTGAGACGTGGTATTGGCGAGTTTGTGTGTAAGGATATGCACAGGGGTGAGTTTACCAACTTTGCCCACGCAATTGACCCGAACATCAAGGTTGAGTGCCTTTTTGCTCCACCTGACCCTCACCCGAAAGATATATTCTGCAAATGGAGATTTACACTATGAGCTAAACCGTATTCACTTTATGCTCGACATATACGCTATTTTGCAACTGCTACGACAATGCTCCCATAGAGAGTTTCTGGGGAACACTGAAAAATGAACTTGTATATCATCAGCGTTATGCTACAAGGGAATAGGCAATCAGGGAATATCGCAGAATATATTGAGGTCTTTTATAATCGGCAACGCAGGCAGGCAAGACTGGGATATTTATCTCCTCTGCCCAGTATGAGCGGCAATTCTATAGGGAGAGATGTGCAGCATGAATATTATTGGTGTCCACTATTGACATCAGGGGTCAGCTCCGACATACTACACGGGAGTTGTGCTCTTTGTAACGTTTCTCCAAATTAGTCGTAGTACCTATATAGAGCGAACTGGATCGAAGTCTAAGGATATAGAACCATGCAGGCATAACTTTGCCCTTCGACAATTTCCTCGACAAGCTCGGAACATGCTCAGGGCCATTTCGCCGCTATTATTGCACAGGCCAGGGGCCTTGAGCAAGAAAAGGACAACATAGATTCTTGATATTGTCCTTTTCGCGTCGAAATGGCTCCCCGGGCAGGACTCGAACCTGCGACCCAACGATTAACAGTCGTTTGCTCTACCAGCTGAGCTACCGAGGAATATATTTCAAGATTATGCTAGGGATTTTGCCCATTTGGGCTGGCCTGCCATACGAAGCTTTAGCGAAGTATGGAGGCGATGGGAGTCGAACCCATGTCCGCAAAACTGAAAACTTTAAGCACTACATGTTTAGTCTCGAATTATACTCGTGTAAAACCTTCGTGACAAAGTGGTTTTTACACAAGGCAACTTCGTGATACTACCAAGCTACTCAACTGCTCAATCTCGCTTGGAAGTTCTATCTTGATAATACGAGTAAGTCAAACTGATAGACACGCCTGAAATACAAGTACGCTGTAATACTAGGATTACGCGTAAGCAAGGCCCATAGGGTTTGCATTTGTGTTTTGATCGATTTTTTTACGAGCACTCAATCGAAGCTCGACATGCTCTCAAAGCCCGCAATAATACGTCGAAGCCGTTACGCCCCCAATAATTTCAATGAAAGGATAGATATTTATATCTACTTGTTTTGATTGTAGGCATTTCCAGTATGCCTGTCAATGATGCTATTCTTTTTTAGATGTTGCAGTATTGTCGTTTTGCACATTTTCAGGTGTTGCATTATTGCTGTCGCGAACTACTTCAGGGCTATGAGGATCGAGAGTTCGTGGTGTGGTTTCTTCTGAATCTTGTTCTTCTGCTTCGATCGGCTCCTCATTCAGAAGGCGGTCCCAAGATGGAGTGTTTTTAGTTTTCCATTGTTCTGCGGCAGCTTCATCGAGAGCGCTTCCAAGCGCTGCGTCCAGGTCGATAGCACATTGCTTATCTGCAGGAACGAATCGGTCTCGCAGTCCAGCTGGCATAGTGCAACTCAGGCCCTGCAAAAGCAATACTGCGCAAGCGCAGGCGCCTATTTCCTTGTTACCTCTTTCTTGGGCCAAAAGTCTTGAGATTTCGGCTTTAATTCTTCCCTTGTACGAACCCGCATCAGCTTTTTTGCTAACCTCATCGATTGTTTTCAGCAATGATGCGAGTGCGCTTTCTAGCTGCTGTTCTGATGGCATAATCCAATAAGTTGAAGGTCCATAAAGAGTTTCATCGCAATTGTTTTCTTTGAGCTTTTTGCAAAAAACAGCATATTTTTCGCTAAAACTTTTATCTAGGGTTAAAGCGAGCAGCCGGTATATATTTTTATCCTTTTGTGATATTTGTGCGCAAGCATCAGTTCGGCATGCGATTTGCCA
>JAPLKF010000114.1 GCA_026388215.1 Pseudomonadota bacterium
CAAAGGAGCTGTTGGAACATGCAAAAAGAAAAGTGGAGGAAATGATTGAAAATAATGTTAAAAACTGTTAATAAAGAAATAGTTAATAAATATAGAAGTTGCTGGATATAAATTCAGGAGATACGTTTTGGTTAGTCAAAAGGCCTTAAAACAAGCCACACAGGTACTTGTAGATAATTTCAAACCTGAGAGAATCATCCTTTTCGGTTCCCAAGCAAGTGGTTTAGCAGATGACCATAGCGATGTCGACCTATTGGTTGTATGCAAGATTAAGGGTAAAAGACGGGCGATGATGGTAGAAATGGATCGTTCCTTACGTGGGATTGGGTTTGCAAGGGATATAATTATTATCACACCTGATGAGTTTAACCGCAACTCCCGTATACCTGGAACGATTGTGCGTCCAGCAAGAAAATATGGCAAGACCCTCTATGAGCGTCAATAAGGAAGTAAAGCAAAAAGTCAAAGAGTGGATAGTTTACGGTGATGAAGACCTTCGGCTTGCCCGCCATGCGCTTAAACTCTTGTCTGGATGTCCATATCGTTTGATTGCTTACCATGCACAACAATGTGCAGAAAAGTACCTCAAGGCATACCTCGTATTCCATTTAGTTGATTTCCCTTACACGCATAATATTTCACATTTGCTCGAGCTGTGTTCAGAAAAAACAGATTGGCTTAAAAAACTCGGCAGCGCGGAGGAACTTACTCCATATGCGATTACTGCCCGCTATCCCGGTGAGGATGAAAAGGTTACCAAAAAAGAGGCAATACGGGCCATTAATCTTGCTGCCGATGTGAGACGTGTAGTCAGAAAAGCTTTATCCAACGAAGGCTTCAATCTTTAACAAAGCATGCGCTTTTTTCAATATGTAAAAAGGATTTTTATACGGAAGCATTGGAGAACTGAACATATTCAGAATTCATACAATGAGAAAGAGATTGAGAGAGCTTCAACTATCTGAGATTTCCGGATATTTCAAATTGAGGAGAGCAGGAAAGAACTCCAGCTTAAATCTATGTTAAAATTGACAGTAGGGGATTAACAAAATCTTGATTTTTATACCTGTATTTTGTTAACCTTAATTTTTTGTCAATCTTAATTTAAGGGATAGTTATGGATGACCTTACCTTTTTAAATCAAATAGAAGAGATATCCGGAGAAAAGATATCCACATGCTATCAGTGTTATAAGTGTACGGCTGGCTGTCCGGTTGCAACTGAAATGGATATTTATCCACACAGGATCATACGGCATATTGTCCTCGGAGACAGGGAGAAGGTACTCAAATCAAAGACCATATGGACATGCCTCATGTGTATCACATGCAGTGTGAGATGTCCGAACGACATAGATATCGCCCATGTTTTTGATACATTAAGGAAGGTTGCGGTAATGGAACATATGGAAGCGGAAACAGATACATGGAGATTCGATAAGCTTTTTCTCGACAGCGTTGCAAAACATGGCAGACTCCATGAAATAGAAACAATCCTTAAATACAAGCTGGAGAAGAAAGACCTTTTCAGCGATACGAAGATGGGGATTGGCATGTTTTTGAAAGGCAGGATGGGAGTATTTCCCCACAATATTAAAGACAGGAAGCAGTTGAGAAAGATATTTAAGAAAATAGATAGCAAATGAAAGACAAAAATAACCAATTAAAAACAATAACCAATTATTACCAAATAACAATAACCAAACAAATTCTAAGTCTTGTAATCTGTAATTTGGTTATTGGATATTGGATTTTATCTGGAACTTGGAATTTGGTTATTGGGGATTATTAGGATGATTACCCTTACTTACTACCCCGGCTGTTCTCTTAAAACTTCGAGCAAATTCTACGAGACCTCGATCAAAAACACCTTTTCGTTCTTCGGGATCGAACTTACAGAACTCAATGACTGGTCGTGCTGCGGGGCATCGGCTGCAACTACGATTGATGAAAAACTCGCATATGCACTAACAGGAAGGAATTTAGCCATTGCAGAGGACGTGGGTTACCACCTCTTTGCACCCTGTTCAGCCTGCTACAACAGGTCCAAGGTTACTAATGAAAAGATTAAAAAAGACAGGGTACTTCGGGATGAGATTAACGAAACCATATACCCGCTCAAATGCCTTGGTACGATTAAGGTAAAAAACATTATTGAGGTACTCCACGACCACGTGGGGATTGAGCGGGTTGTAAAGAAAATAGCATATGACCTCTCTTCCATAAAGGTTGCCCCCTACTATGGGTGTGTCCTGACAAGAATCACAAAGATGGATGCCTTTGACGATAAGGAAAATCCAACAAGCATGGATTCTTTGCTCTGGGCATTAGGGACTGAACTTGTAAGCTGGCCATACAAGATGGAATGCTGCGGAGCAAGTAAGACCCTTACAAACAAGGATGTGACGTTCAGGCTTTCAAACATTATAATGGAGAAGGCTCAATCGGTTGGGGCAGATGCGATTGTGACTCCTTGTCCTTTGTGCCAGATGAACCTTGACCTTTTACCCTATCTTGGCAGAACTGATAAGAATCTGCCTGTCCTGTTTTTGTCCGAGGTCTTCGAGCTTGCACTTTTTGGAAGGATTGGGGGAATGAGTTCTCATATAATAGGGGTGGACGGCGTAGTTAAGAAGGTAAAGAAGAAGTGATGAAACAGTTCGGAGTCGGGGTACCCGCTTGCGGGTCGCCGGAGTTCGGAGTTAAAATGGCCTATTGCAAATTATGGATATAGTAGAAAAGCTTGAATTCATAAGAACATACGACCCTGATAGTGCAGAGAGGCTGAATAAACTCCTCGGCAAAAAGGATGCCTTGAAAGAGGGTAATGTGTACGGGGAGAAATTTACGGACAGGCAGTTTTTCCTTGTCTTCGAGCCGCTCCTCAATGCCTCTCTTGAGAGGGCAAGGATACTTGAGGTGTTATCAGAAAAAGAGGATACAATAAGTGGCCTCTCGGAAAAGCTTAAAATAGGGCAGGACATAACATTTAAGCATATCAAGGAATTATTGAAAAAAAACCAGATTGAAATTGCAGGACATAAGGAAAGGGATGCAATATTCAGAAAAAAGGCATAGTTCAATGTTCAACGTTCTATGTTGTAAAACTATGAACCTTGAACCCAGAACCTTGAACAATTCTTGTGGAAGTGAGAAACAATGGATAAAGTAGGCAAGGTACTTGTTATTGGTGGCGGGATAGGCGGGATGGAGGCGTCGCTCAATCTCGTCGAGGCCGGGTTCAAGGTATACCTTGCGGACGAGAAACCGAATATAGGCGGGAATATGGCGCAACTTGACAAGACCTTCCCGACAAATGACTGCTCTATGTGCATCATGGCACCAAAGCTCGTTGAAGTCGGAAGAAATCCAAACATAGAGCTTCTCATGAATACCGAAGTGGTAGGTCTTGAAGGTGAACCTGGTAATTTTATTGTTACACTAAAAAGAAGACCGAGAAGGGTGCTACCGGATAGATGTACATCCTGTGCGCTCTGCGCCCCTAACTGTCCGCTTGAGGTAATCAATGACTATAATGAGGGAATGTCCAGGCGAAGCGCCGCATATATAAGCTTTCCCCAGGCAATCCCCTCTACCTACATGATAGAC
>JAPLKF010000115.1 GCA_026388215.1 Pseudomonadota bacterium
CCCTCTGCACCTTCTTCAGTTCATCGACAGTTACATTCTGGGATTTTGCAAAACCAGCCGCAGCATTTGTGGGATTCCCCTGACCGTCAAAGGCCCTGTCGTACGGAGGGCCATATTTAATGGTAATGCTTTCTTCCTGTCTTTCAGAGATATCTTTGACAAAAACAGATATCCTCCTCGGCGTTGCAAACATCTCAATTTTGCCAAAAGAGATTCTTGAAAACACAAAATTATCTTTTAAAAGATTTAGTAAACCTTCTTTTGCAGGCTCAATAAACCGTGCGGGAATTTCTTCTGTCCCGATCTCAAGCAAAAAGTCGCTCATAGCGCTCCTTTTTTACGCTTCGCTAATGAAGAATTAAGAAGGAAGAATGAAGAATTAATCATAGAGTCCTTTTATTTTACCAGCGTTGTTTTTCTCCAAAATTTTATACAACTCTATAATATCAATTGAATATTTAATGCACCGCTCAAGGATATCTATTTTTTTGTCTCTCAACTCTTCTTTCTTCACTGTTTTTGATTTTCTTTCAACTCTTCATTCTTAATTCTTAACTCTTAATTCTTCATTGCTTTTTCAGGAGCGGAAATCCCATCTCTTCTCTCTTTTTTATATAGAGCTCTGCACACAACTTTGCAAGGTTTCGTACCCTGCCTATATAATTTGCCCTCTCAGTGACACTGATTGCACCCCTCGCATCAAGCAAGTTGAAAATGTGTGACCCTTAAGCATCACGGGGTCTGATTCTTCAAAGTTATAGATAGAATATTCCCTTTCCGGTTCAAGATACACATCCCGATAGAGAATATCCTTATCCCATTTTATGTGAAACACGTTATCCACATCCTGCAGATGCATCGCTATTCTCTCAATACCATACGTGATTTCGACTGTTATTGGTGAAAGGTTTATGCCACCCACCTGCTGGAAATAGGTAAACTGAGTGATTTCCATACCATCGAGCCATACCTCCCATCCAAGGCCCCACGCCCCGAGGGTTGGCGATTCCCAGTCATCCTCTACAAATCGAATGTCATGGTAAGATGTGTCTATGCCAAAACTTTTCAGGCTTTCAATGTAAATGTCCTGAATATCTTTTGGAGAGGGCTTCATGATTACCTGAAACTGGTAATAGTGCTGGAGCCTGTTTGGATTTTCCCCGTATCTTCCATCCGCCGGTCTCCGGGAAGGCTGGACATAGGCTGCATTCCAGGGCTCAGGTCCCAGGGCTCTTAAAAATGTGGCAGGATGAAAGGTACCGGCACCAACCTCCATATCATAGGGTTGTTGGATGATACATCCCCTGTCTGCCCAGAATTTCTGCAGCTCAGATATCAGGTCCTGAAAATACATATTCCTATTCAAGTTTTATCTATACCATACAATTTACGTTTTTTACCATTAATTTTAAGATAAACGGGTAAATTTGGCCATAGGGCTTATCATGACAGGCCTGTGAGATGTTCCAGGCTTACAATTACGCCTCGCTCTCCGCTACTTACTGCCTACTGCTTACTGTCTACTCTTAATGCTGTTTCCTTCAGTATCCTGTAAGATTTAAACTCCACATCAAGATGGAAGGACATAAAATCCTCCATTATTTCCCTTGCCTCTTTTTCAAACCCTTCATCCTTTTCTGTATTTGTTTTGCCTATGAACTTCTCCGAACTCCGAACTCCGAACTCCGAACTGTCTTTTGCATTTCTCATAGAAGCAAGTCTCGGTATAACCCCTACAGGATATGTGTTATGGGGAAGGGACCGGGAACATATTGGGCAGAGAATGCCACCTCTCTCTTTTGAGAAATATAGCTTTTTGTCTTCCAGTATATCCTTTCCGCAGTACACGCATGCATGAAAGTTTGGCATATATCCAAGGGTTTCGAGCATTTTAAGCTGATAATAGAGTATATCGTTAAATGTAAATTCAACATGTTTAATGTTTTTTAGAACCTCTTTTAATGTATAAAAAAGCTCATCGTGTCTTTCTTTCTCCTTCGTAAGCTTATCAACAAATTCCGTAAAGAAACCTGCCGTGCATGCCTTTTTCAGGCTCGTCTCGATACCGCTATTCGTCTCTATTATATCCGCATTTTCTATCCTTACCATCCCCTTCCCATGCCTTTCAAAGTATTCTACATTGATGTGGTTGAAGGGCTCGAGGGTATTCATGAACCGTTTCTGACTTTTATTTGCCCCCTTCGCTATAGCGCCTATTTTGCCAGATTTTAGCGTAAAAAGCCTGATTATCTTGTCTGATTCACCGTACGCCCTTTTAAAAAGGACTATCGCCTCATCCTTATGCAGCGCCATTATCGTTCTATGATTTCCTTTTGTTTATCCGGCTTGAAGATGAATTTTGTGTCATCAATGCCTTGATTTACCTTGATGGATGAGAATTCCACCGTGTTTATATTGCCTGTGAATTCATGAATCTCAATCTTTCTTACCATATTCCGTTTATCTATCCACACCTTCGCAAGATTTACTGTTCCATCCTTTTTCGGGAGAAGCTCTAAAATTTCCAATTCACCTGATAAGCTTTGTTGCTTCAGGGTAAAAAGTTCGTCTATCTTTGATATATCCTCTATCAAATCGAGAAATGTGCCCCCTGTCTTTGCCTTGTTAATCCTTTCCTTAATTACAAAAGGTTTCTCATCCTCTGACTGCCAGATGTATTTCCCGTCATAGAGGAAATACTTTACCTTGGGTTTGTTATACCTCCAAAGAAACCCCCTCTGCCTTTTATAGAAAAATTCCCCATCAAATTCCCTTCCCTTCTTCAAGCCTGCTATGTATATCTTCTGGTGAAATGTTGCCTGCATTGTGGTTATTTCCGAGTATGCTTTTTTAATTGCATCGAAAGGAGAGGCATATCCTCTGCTTGCAAATGCACATATGATGCACGTTAGAACTATTGTGATTCTTCTCATTATTATTATGTCTTTAATGGTTCCCATCTGAAATAACCAATGACCAAATTACAAGTTCCAAATGATAAGTAACAGTCAACTCCAGTTTGATTATTGATTATTCGGAAATTTGTGATTGTTTGATAATTGGTCATTGAAAATTGGTTATTGTAATTTATCTGGATATTGGTTATTGGTGTTTGGTTATTCGTCATTTTCGTTTCAAAACTTCCCTCGGCTTCACACCATCGGAGGGACCAACAATCCCTTCACCCTCCATTCTTTCTACAATCCTTGCCGCCCTGTTATAACCTATTCTGAACCTTCTCTGAATCATGCTGATGGAGGCTTCTCCTTTTTCCATAACAAACTCCATTGCCTCCCTGTATTTCTCATCGTCTACCTCGGCAGCACCCCCTCCCTCTTCTTTTTCTTCTAATATTTCATGGTGATAGGTCGGGGTTCCCTGTTGTTTCAAAAACTCCACTATCCTCTTTATCTCTCCTTCTGATACATACGGTCCATGAAGCCTCTGCAATCTTCCAACACCGGGGCTCAAAAAGAGCATATCTCCATACCCGAGAAGGCTTTCTGCACCATTTGCATCAAGGATGGTCCTTGAATCTACCTTAGATGAGACCTGGCAGGAAATCCTCGCAGGGAAGTTTGCCTTTATTATACCTGTCAGCACATCAACAGAGGGTCTCTGGGTTGCAAGTATAAGATGGATACCTGACGCCCTCGCCATCTGTGCAAGCCTTGCAATATATTCCTCAACCTCCCTTGTAGAAACCATCATCAAGTCAGCAAGTTCGTCAATGACAACCACAATGTACGGTATGGTCTCCATCTCCTGCTTTGCCATCTTTTGATTATATTTCTCTATGCTCCTTACCCCTTTTTCCGCCATCATTAAGTATCTTCTCTCCATTTCATCGATCAGCCACCTGAGTGCTGTTTTCGCATTTTTAGGATTTGTGACAACCGGCAGAAGCAGGTGGGGAATGCCCTCGTAAAAGGAGAGTTCAAGCATCTTCAAATCAATCATGAGGAATCTTACATTTATCGGTGTTGCCTTGAATAGTAGGCTGCATATCATGCTGTTAAGGGATACGCTCTTTCCTGAGCCGGTAGACCCTGCAACCAGCAGGTGGGGCATCTTCGCAAGCTCTGCCACAAAAGGCTCACCTGATATTGTCTTACCAAGTGTAAGGGTAAGGTAGGAATGGGAGTCACTAAATACCTCAGATTCTATAATCTCTCTCAAATACACGGTTTGCCGTATTTTGTTAGGAATCTCTATGCCCACCACTGACTTTCCTGGGATGGGGGCAACTATCCTTATAGATACTGCACTCAACGCCATTGCAAGGTCGTCTGAAAGGTTTGATATTCTGCTTACCTTTATGCCCGGGGCAGGCTCAAATTCATACATCGTTATTACAGGACCAGGTCTTACCTCGGTAACCTTCCCGTCTATCCCGTAATCCTTTAATTTCTTTTCGAGTATGCTTGCATTGAGCTGGATACTCTCCTTGTCTACCCTTACCTCCTTTTTCTCAACAGGGTCAAGCAAAGACACGGGCGGCAGTTTATAGGGCCCTATGTCTTTAAAGAAATCAAAGGATTCCTGAACAACCTTTTTCTCTATCTTTGGTTCTTCTTTATGTTCCTCTGTTACCTTTATCTCTTTTCTCCGTTCCACTGACCTTTTCCTCATTACCCTCTCCTCAATGATAGAGAGAAGCGGTGCCTGTACAATGAGAAATAGAGAAATAAGGAAGAGGATAATTGATATAAGGTAACTGCCAAAATTACTAAAAAGGTTTACAAGGGTCTTTTCAAGCAATAAACCGAGGAAACCTGAAAATGGTATCCCAACACCCCTCAATTGTATCCTCCCCACGATCATCTCTAAGAGCAAAGAGAGAGACAGAAAAAGGAGGGCAAGCCCTGATGAGAGTACAAGGGGATAAGGGGGTTGCTTCTTTTTGAGATAAAATGCTGAAAAGAGGAGTGTAAAGGCAGGTAAAAGGTAGCTCATCATCCCAAATATCTGAATAAGAAGGTCAGATATATAAGACCCTACCTTCCCACACAGGTTTTTTACCGTCCCCCCGGCAAGGGTATTAAAGGAAGGGTCAAAGGGATGGTATGAAAGTAAACTTACAAGGAGAAATATGAAGAGGCCTAATAATCCAATCCCGAGGATCTCCTTTTTTAGTTCTCCTGACATATCTAATTCTTCACTCTCAATTCTTCATTTTTCATTGTTGTTTAACTCTCCCGACATCCTGTTAGCCTTTTAATTTGTACTTTCATCGTTCTACACTCACCACTTATCACTTTATTTCCTTATATGCCATTAACCTCTCGATATGCCTTCTCACCTCAAGCATTATCTTCGTTTTTGCAGAACGGCTTTCTTCTTCAATATGCATCGGTTCGCCTATCCTTATATATATTATCCCTTTTTCTTTTGGAATAAAACTACCTTTTGGTTGTAATCTGCTTGTCCCCCATATACCAACAGGCACAATGGGAACCCTTGCACGAAGGGCGAGAGAAAACCCGCCCTTCTTAAAAGGAAGGAGGCTCCCATCCTTACTCCTTGTCCCTTCGGGAAAGATGATGATGTTCATCCCTTCCTTGATTTTGCGGGCTGCTTCATCTATTGCCTTTAATGCCTCTCTTGGATTTTTTCTGTCAAGGCTTATGTATCCTGCCCTCTTCATTGTCCATCCAAAAAAAGGTATAAAGAAAAGCTCCCTTTTGGCTATCCATTTAAAAGATAAGGGGAGCGCAGAAAGAAGGGCAAAAATATCAAGGGCGCTCTGGTGGTTGCACATGAATATATAAGGAGGATTTGATATACCCTCTAACCCTTCAAGGGAAACACTTATACCGCCTATCTTCAGGTGAATACTTGCCCATAGCCTTGCAATCCTGTGAATTGCCTCCCCTTTGCTATCAAAGGGGGACACAACAAGGGCTACCATGGAAAGAAATATCGTGGTAAATATAAGGTTCAGGAAAGAGAGTGCTTTCCTCATTTCACTTCTTTTTCAAGGGCATTAATAATATCTTTCACCTCTGCCCTCACTCGCATGTCTATATCATAAGGAGAGACATCCTGTCTGTCAGCTTCCATGATTTTTTCATTATATCTTATGAAACCGAGGAAAGAAAATTCTTTGAGGCCTTCTTTTATAAGGGCTATATCTCCTTCGTGTGCCACCTTGTTCCCCACAATATATACATGTTTTATCCTGAGGTCAGTAGCAAGCCTTTTCACCTGATATGCTGTTTGAAAACTCCTCTGCCCTGGTTCTACAACAACGATTAATGCGTCCACATATTCAGCGGTTCCTCTTCCTAAATGTTCAAGTCCTGCCTCCATATCCACTATCACGTACTCATCCCTTTCAATCAATACATGGGAAAGGAGGCTCCTTAAAAGGGCATTCTCCGGACAAAAACAACCGCCTCCGCCCTGAGGGATATTCCCCAATACAATAAGCTTCACACCATCTTTTGTGAGAGAAAACCTTTCAGGGATATCATCAACCTGTGGATTTATCTTAAAGAATGAACCATATTCCCCTTTTTTTGTGCCTGTTCTTTCCTCTATGAATTCCTTCATCTCGGCAAGGGGTTGAATCGCCTTCAACCTGTCATTCTCTATGCCGATAGCGCTTGCGAGATTGGAGTCAGGGTCAGCATCTATTGCAAGAACCCTGTATCCTTTATCACCAAGAATCCTCGCCATCACGCCTGCAAGGGTAGTCTTCCCCACCCCTCCCTTTCCTGATATGGCAATCTTCACTGCACAATACCTCTACAGAATGAAAAATTTAAAATGTAGAATGAAGAATGATAAAACTCAGAACATTTTGTTTTTATTCTGACTTCTGACTTCTGAATTCTATATCTTGTATTTAAACTATTCACTATTCACCATTCACTATTCACTGCTTCTATGCGATTCAGCGGATACAAGGGTCTGGAGAAGTTCCCTTTCCTCAGTGGAAGATAATATGATAAGGCTCATATCCTTCTCAAGGATAGTCCCCGGATACGGGTTATATATCCAATCCCCACCGGCTCTTTTTACTGCGATGAGCAACAGGTTCCCCATACTTCTGAAATCTATTTCCTCCACAGATTTCCCCATGTATGGTGAATGGTCTGGTATGTGCACCTCCTCTACCCTGAGGGGCGATTCCCTGTCCCTCAACATATTATCAAGGAAGGAGGTCACATTTGGCCTTATCATCTCTGATGCCATGCGTAATCCGCCTATGTAATTCAGGGCAACAACCGCATCTGCACCAGCCATTTTTATCTTATCCACATTCTTTGTGTCATTACAACGAGACACAATCCTCAGCGAAGGGTTTAGCTGTTTTGCAGTTAACACAATGACAATATTATCATTATCGGAATTGGTCGTGGCAAAAAGCCCCTTTGCCTTTTTTATCATAGCCTTCTCAAGAATTTCATTTTCTGTTGAATCTCCGACTATCATATCAATGTTAAGATCGTGTGCTTTCAGAACCTCTAACTTTGTTTCATCCATATCGATTGCTACCTGGTGTCTTTTTGTATGATAGAGTTCATGAACGATATAGAGTCCTACCATCCCAATCCCGCACACGATATAATGGTTTTTCATCTTTTCTATGTGTTTCTCCATTGTCCTCCTCCTGAACGCCTTCTTTAGTTCTCCTTCAATGATATAAGCAGCGAGTGTGGTAAAAAGGTAAGCCATTGTCCCTGCACCGAGAAATATGAACACTATAGTGAATAATTTTCCGAAAGGCTTATCATCAAGTCCTATTACATCTCCATA
>JAPLKF010000116.1 GCA_026388215.1 Pseudomonadota bacterium
CCTTTCGCAGAAAAGAAGTGTAAGGGAGTATCTTACAAACATGCAGAAGGAGATAGGCAGGGGCGGCGGTGTGGTATTAGAAGGAAGGGACACAGGAAGTGTCGTATTTCCTGATGCCCATATCAAGTTCTATCTCGATGCGAAACTTGAAGAGAGGGCAAAAAGAAGATATCTCGAATTATCTTCAAGGGGTGTAAACTCAGAACTCCTCAGGGTAAAAGAGGAGATATTGAAAAGGGATAAGGTTGATTCAGAAAGAGATATATCGCCTCTCGTTATACCGGAGGATGCGATATATATTGATACAACAGAGATAGATGCTGTTTCAGTGGTGGAGAAGCTACTAAATATAGTAAGGAGTAAGGAGTATGGAGTTAGGAGTTAGAAGCAAAGATTTAGTACTTACTGTATACTGCCTACTCCTTACTGCATACTTATTATCGGGTGGATAATGGAAGTCTTGAAAACAAGGCACATAGGTTTTTGTTTTGGTGTAAAGAGGGCAATGAACATAGTTTTAAAAGAAGCGGCAAAGGGGAAGGACAAAATATATACAATAGGTCCGATAATCCACAACCCGCAGATGGTGGAGATTTTAAAAGAAAAAGGGATAACGCCGGTTGGCGACATTTTTCATATTGAGGATGGGGTTATAGTCTTTAGAACCCATGGAATCAAAAAAGAGGAAGAGGAGTATATTAAAAGAAGGGGTTTGAAAATAATAGATACCACTTGTCCTTTTGTGAAGAGGGTAAGAAGGCATGCCATGTACCTTAGAAAAAGGGGCTACAGGGTGGTTATTGTGGGGGATAAGAACCATCCTGAAGTGAAAAGTGTATTGAGTTATTTGGATAATGATGGTATTGTATTACAAAAACCTGCTTCTATAGGGGCTAAAAAGATCGGTGTGGTCAGTCAAACCACATTGGATAAGGCAACCTTTTTAAATGTAGTGAGAGGTCTCATAGGGGAGGCGGAAGAATTGAGGGTTTATAATACGATTTGTGAAAGTACGGAAATCAGGCAAAGAGAGGCGGCAATACTTTCGGAAATGGTAGATGTAATGTTGATAATAGGCGGGAAAAATAGCTCAAATACAAAAAAACTTTATAGCATAGTGAAGGGGATGCAACCGAAGACATATCACATAGAGACAGAAGAAGATATAAAGTTAGGGTGGTTTACTGGTTTAAAGAAGGTAGGCATAACAGGGGGGGCTTCAACCCCTGATCTTATAATAGATTCTGTGGAGAGGCGTGTAAAAACTTTTTAGGGGGAATACATGTTAGATACCGGTGATACCGTGGCACAAAAAGAAAAAACACAAGAGGAGATGAAGGTACTCTATGAAACTTCTTTGAAAAGTTTACAGGAAGGGAACATTTTAAAGGGGAAGGTAATCAACATAAATGGCGAGACCGTAATTGTTGATGTCGGTTTGAAGTCTGAGGGAAAGCTTTCTATTAATGAATTTATGGGAAAGTCCGGCGAGGCAAATGTGAATGTGGGAGATCAAGTGGAAGTAATGATAGTGGGCAGGGAAAAAGAGTTTGGACTCCTTTTACTCTCAAAGCAAAAGGTAGATGTTATCAGAACATGGCAGAAGATAGATAAATCCCTTGAAGAGGGTATTTCGATAGATGGTGATATTATATCAGAGGTAAAAAGTGGTTTTATGGTTGATATAGGGGTAAATGCCTTCCTGCCGATATCGCAGGTAGACATTAAGCCTGTAAAAAATCCTTCTTCTTTTGTAGGCAGGCATCTGAAATTTAAGGTGATTAAGGTAAACCAGAGAAAGGAAAATGTGATAGTTTCAAGAAGGATGCTAATGGAGGGGGAGAAGGAAAAAAGAAAGAAAGAGTTTTGGAAAAATGTTAAAGAGGGACAGGTTTTATACGGTTTTGTGAGGAATATAACCGATTATGGTGCCTTTGTAGATCTCGGTGGGGTGGATGGTTTCCTGTATTTGAATGATATCACGTGGGGTAGAATAACACATCCAAAGGAGTACCTCAGGGTTGGTGATGAGATTAAGGTGAAGATACTCAATATAGACTATGAGAAAGAAAGGCTATCTGTCGGTATTAAACAGCTTAAACCCGATCCATGGTTAAAGATTGAAGAAAAATACCAGGAAGGAACAAAGGTAAGGGGCAAGGCAGTTGGTATCGTTGATTATGGGGTCTTTGTAGAGCTTGAGCAGGGGGTTGAGGGATTGCTCCATATCAGTGAGATGAGCTGGGATAGAAGAATAAAAAACCCGAGTAAGGTTGTAAATAGGGGGGATTGGCTTGAGCTGGTTGTTCTTGATATTGATAAAGAGAAGAGAAGAATTTCCCTTGGGATGAAACAGCTTAAACCCGATCCATGGCAAGAGCTTGAGGCAGAATACCCACCCGGTTCTATTATAAAAGGCAAGGTTAAAAACCTTACTGACTTTGGGATGTTTGTGGGTATAAGAAATGGCATTGATGGACTAGTCCATGTGTCCGAGATTTCATGGTCGAGAAGAAAGAAGGTCGTCCCGGACCTGTATAAAAAAGGAACGTTAATAGAAACCCTTGTGCTCAATATTGATAGAGGACAGAAAAAGTTCTCCCTCAGCATAAAAAGATTGAAGGAGGACCCATGGAGGGGCCTGATATCGAGGTATCATGTTGGTGATGTGGTTGAAGGCTATATTACAAGCATAACAGACTTCGGGGTTTTTGTAGAAATAGAGGATGGTATAGAAGGGCTTATACATTTATCTGAGATGGATGATTTACAGGGGAAGCACCCATCGGATCTGTTTAAAGTAGATGACAGGGTGGGAACAGCCATCTTGAATATAGATGAAAAGGATAAGAGAATCGGGCTGAGCATTAAAGCACTCAGAAAAAAGGAAGAGAACACAACAATAGAGACGCTTTCCAATGAAGAGGGTGTTTTCTCTACCCTGGGCGATATACTTGAACCGGCTATAAAGATAAATAATAAAGACAGCGCTGTATAGGTGGGAGGAATATGACTATTAACAAAGAGCTGCTTGATATACTCTGTTGTCCGAAATGTAAAGGGGATATAGAGCTCAATGAATCTCATGATGGCCTCATATGCAGACACTGTAAGCTCCTGTATCCTATTAAAGATGACATTCCCATAATGCTTATCGATGAAGCAATACCCATTACCAAATAAGCAATCCCCTTGTTGATAGACTTTTTATTTCTTTTTACCATCAAATCTTTCCAACAGTGTGTGCGTATTCTGCCTGAAGGAATCCAGGAGTCTCTTGGAGTCTTTCTTGGCAGACTTGTATTCGTTCTCTTGAAGGGGCGAAGAACAATAGCCCTTAATAATATACAACGGGTGTTTCCTGGTATAACACAACGTGAAAGAGAGACGATCGCGCGACGATGTTTTGAAAAACTCGGGATAAATTTTATTGAGTCACTTGTGTTGCCCTATGTTCCACAAGAAGACTACCATGTGAGATTTACGATTGAGCACAGGTCATATGTTGATGATGCGCTCACGATGAACAGGGGCGTGATTGCCCTTGGCTTTCACTACGGCAACTGGGAGATTATGGGTATTACATCCTACCTCTTACACCATGACATTATTGCCCTTGCCCGCCCCTTGAAGCGATACACCCATCTGAACAGCTACCTTAACCATCTTAGGCGTTCAACAGGCCTCTTAATAATCCCGAATGAAGATACCGGAAGGGATGTCGTGCGCTACCTCAAGGAGAATAAGATTGTTGCCATCCTCGGGGACCAGCGGGAGAAACGTTCACGGGCTGTGTTTGTGGAGTTTTTCAATGAGAAAGTAGCCACCTCAAAGGGTATTGCAGTAATAGGTATGAAGACAGGTGCACCGGTTATCCCTATGTACATGGTGCGGGAGGGTTTTTTACGTTACAGGATTGTCGTTACTCAACCCCTTGTAATGGAAAGAGAAGGTAATATCAGCGAACTTATCTACACCAATACGAGAAAAATCAATGCCTTTCTTGAATCCCTGATCAAGAAGAACCCTGACGAGTGGTTCTGGGTGCATAGGAGATGGGGGAGAGACAGCTGACACCATAAAGGCTGTCAGCTGTAAGTTCTAAGTTCGGGGTTCGGAGTTAAAGATAAATGAATTAAATTTCAATATATAGGCCGTTGTGTATCTTAACTTAACACTGATGGCTGATCCCGCCATGCGGGACTAATTGCTATTTCTCAATTCACCGTAAAACTTGCCTCTCTCATATCCTTTGAAAAATCTGTCTGTACAATATATCGAACCTTGTATGTACCCTTTTTCATGTCCGAAGGTAGAAAAATCGGGATATTCGACTGGTACGTTCCACCCTGTCTTGAAACTGTAGTTTCAGGGTTTCCCCACAGGGAGTCACCATACCAGATTTCCCTTATCTCTTTTATGTTGACACCCTCGTTGGATGGGGTAAGCACCGCGTATGTAAGGTTTGTATCGAGTTTTCCACCTGCTTTTACAGTTTTTGGTTTCACATCAATTGATTCGATTGTCACCGAGCTCCCTTTGTCAGGGGTATACCCGTATGCCTTGTTTGTCTCTGTCTGTGTCCTTTTGGTATCGAAGGCGTAGTGGCCAACAGCACCGCCTATAAGCCCGCCAGCCAGACCACCTATTATGGCGCCTGCCAGTCCGTGACCTCCTGGCGCCACTGCCGCGCCTATTAACCCTCCAAGCCCTGCACCAACTGCGGCACCTGTCGCTGCACCCTTATGTTCCTCTAAGGTTGCACATGAGGAGAGGGTTAAAAAGGATAAAATTATAAACATGACAAAAGGTTTTTTCATTTGACACCTCCATAGAGTAATGATTCAATAAACCAACCTATTTTATAGGTCTGTCTTTTCGTGGCTATCTGTTTCTCCATTACTGTAATTATATCATATCCTGAAATTTTTTTATAGGTTCTCAAGAAAAGAATCTTTTCCTTTATATCAAATTTGATGTAGCCCTTCTCCTCCATCTTTTCAACAAATCTGTTGAGCCTCCAGAACATGCTTTCCATATCTTTTTTGGTGATAGTTTTTTTACGGGACTTGTCGAAATCGAGAAATATCATATCCTTTTCTTTTGTTACAAGGATATTATTGAGGTGCAAGTCCGGGTGGTAGATACCGAGGGTTTCAAGACTCCATAAAAGCTGTGCGAACCTTTTTATCATCCTCATACGTTTCTTCTTCCCGGATGACTTGAGGTATTCAAGGAATTCTACTGTGTTTTTCTCATAGAATGTAAACAGGTAAAGTCTTTTGAAAACATATCTGTTCTCTGTAAGCAGGCAAAATGGGGTTACAACGGGGAAGCCCCTCTCTTTAAGGTAAGAAAGTATCCCTATCTCGTGTATGCCCCGTTTCCCTGTAAAAAACAAATCCCCAGTTATGATTCTGAATAGACCACCGTGGATGTATTGTCTGCATATCAATTGTTTGTTGTTCACATTTACTATACGTATCCCCCCTCTACCCCTATTTTCTATAATATGGATTTTGAAGAGCTCCTGAACCAATGCGGGGAGTTCAACCGGTTCTGAGGAGTAGGGGAGATAAAATCTGCCGTATGCTTCATTTTCAAAGGTACTCATTTGATATGATTCTATACGATATGGTAATTTTTTTCCAATGAAGAATGCCTTTCCCATGCTTCCAAAATGTGTAACTACATAATGGTTGCAATTATACAAAATTGGTGTTATTATAGCAACAGTGAGCAAATTTGAAAAATTAGTAAATCGTTTTTTGTCAAAACCAAAGGATTTTACTTATGAAGAGCTTAGAAAGCTATTATCAGGATTTGGATACGAGGAAGCAAAAACAGGGAAAACAACTGGATCAAGGGTTGCTCTCATTGATCGCAAGACCAAGCATATTATCAGACTGCATAAACCTCATCCTGACACAGTGCTGAAACATTACCAGCTAAACGATGTAGAAGAAGTGCTTAAGAAAATAGGGGTGTTAAAATGAAAAACGTAATGACATACAAGAGTTTTATTGGCTCAGTCCAATTTAGCGCAAAAGATTATACTTTCCATGGGAAGATAGAGGGGATTAACGACCTCATAACCTTTGAAGGTAGCAGTGTCAGCGAGCTTACCAAAGCATTTCATGAGGCAGTAGATGACTACATCACCCTGTGCAAAGAGGCTAATAAAAAGGCCTTAAAGTCCTGCAAGGGCAGTTTTAACGTAAGAATCCCTGCTGAATTGCATGGCAAGGCATTACAAAGGGCTGCAATGGAAGGAATATCGCTCAATCAATTTGTGAAAGAAACGATACAGAAAGAAGTACTGAAAGACACCCTGTAGTAAATGGGGTTGCCAGAGTGCTATGCGCATAGCAATGAATTTAAGGATATGCCGAAACACTGTTTCGCTCGTGCTCCTGCTCCGTGCCGCTTCATCCCGCCCATAGCGGGATTTACCCACTAATG
>JAPLKF010000117.1 GCA_026388215.1 Pseudomonadota bacterium
CGGGTACAATTCCATATTTTTCTTTAAGATGTATTACCTCTTCCTTTAATTCTTCCCTGATTTTCGCCGCTATTTCCGTTCCGCTTATGATTTTAGCAGACATGAACCCTCCGTGCATGATTTATGATGGGCGACCATCCCGCCTTGGGCGGGATTAGGACGACCGTTCATCCCTAAAATAGCGGGATTCACTAAGACGATGGACGCTATAGATTTTTCGTCCCTCGTCCCTCGTGTGTTATTTCTCCTACTTCAAGGTTCTCCCGAATATTCCATACGCATCGGCAAGTGCATGGGATGATTTGCTGAGAGAGAATATCGTTTCTCCCGCCAGATCACCTTTCCAGACCTCTTCATCGTCTCTAACCATTCCTGTTATCTCAATACCTTTTTGCATTGCCACTTCTCTCAAACTATTACTCTCTTCCTCTTTAACCCTGTTTATAATTGTATATCTTTCCTTTATGTTCAGGTGTAATTCCTTTATAAGGTCAAAAATTCTGCTTGCCGTTAAAATCCCCCTTGGGGTCGCGTCAGAAATCACATACAATCCATCTACATCCTGCGTTACGAGTCTGCTGATATGTTCCATACCTGCTTCATTATCCACTACTATATAGGCATAACTATCCTTCAACGCATCTATGTATTTCTTTGCAAGACTGTTTGCCGCACAATAGCAACCAGGCCCCTCCGGTCTTCCCATTACAAGCAGGTCAAATCCCTTCCCCTCTATGATTGCTTCGTGAACTTTATATTCAAACCAGACATCTTTTGTTATGCCTTGCGGCACATCCTTCTTCATTAACTCCCTTGCATCACCAATGGTAGTATGAACTTTCACACCAAGTACCTCATTCAGGTTTGAATTGGGGTCAACATCAACTGCAAGAACCGGCCCATCCTTTATTTCCTCAACAATATACCTCACAAGCATTCCACCAATTGTGGTCTTGCCAACACCTCCCTTGCCTGCAATTGCTATAACCTTTGGCATACAATTCTCCTAATAGTAGGGAGTAATCCCGCCACGAGCGGGACTACTGCATACTGTTAACTGTCTTATCTTTTCAACCTCTGTCCATCAGCCTTTCCATAACCTTCGGGAACAAATGCTGGTCGGTGTGTGGAAGGAACATGGCTGCTATAAACTCGTCCATGAACTTATGCGTGTCCGAAAGTTCAATGTTCGTCATAGTCCTCGCAATTCTTTCTGCTTCACCTAAAAACCTTTTCGAGAAAGAGAGCAATCTCGCACCGAGAAGAGAGCCATTCCCCACAAATATAAAACTTTCCAGGGGCAACTCTGGCAAAAGTCCAATTACCTGTGCCTTTTCAGGGTCTATATAGTGCCCAAAACCGCCAGCAATAATAACTATATCTATGTCAGCAAAAGCAAGACCAACATTATCAAGGAGTACCTTGCATCCTGCATACATGGCAGCTTTTGCCCGTATCAGATTGTCCAGATCTATCTCTGTGATTACAATATCCTTATTTATCTGAGTTTCGGGTGCATAGCTTATCACATATTCATAGCCACTCTCGCCTTCCCTTACCCTTTTTGTTGGTAATGTCCTTTTAAACTTACCATTTTGATCTATCAGACCCGCCTCAATAAGTTCTGCAACAATATCAATCAAACCAGAACCACATATACCCATCGGTTTTTTCCTTCCAACAGTCAGTATCATGGGCTCAAAGGTTACCGGGTTGATTCTCACCTGCTCTATGGCGCCTCTTCCTGCCCTCATGCCAAACTTAATACCACCACCCTCAAAAGCAGGCCCGGCAGAACAAGATGCACACATGAGCCAATCTTTGTTACCGAGGACTATTTCACCATTTGTGCCTATATCCATAAACAGGGCAATCTTATCCCTCTGAAATATTCCTGAACCAAGAACCCCTGCCACTATATCCCCTCCAACATAGGAAGCTACACATGGGAAGATATAGACATATGCATGTTCCTCAACATCTACACCAAGGTCTATTGCCCTGACAGGAGGAATAAACGTTGAGACAGGGGTATACGGTGAGAGCATGATGTATTTAGGATCCAAACCAAGGACAAGGTGTGTCATTGTAGTATTTCCAGCAAATACAAGATGTGATATAGAACTCACATTAATTTTGCTTATATCAAGCAGTTCTCTTATTATCCCATTTATAGTTGCTACTACAACCTTTTGAAGCCTCTTCAGTCCTCCCTTTTTACGGGAATACATAATCCTTGATATCACGTCTTCCCCATAGCTAATCTGGGCATTATAATCAGAGGATTCCGCAAGTGTGCATAATTCCCTTCCGTTAAGCACCTCTACCTTCTTAAAGACACTGCAATGAACAAGGTCCAGGAGTTGACCACAAATAGTTGTTGTGCCAATATCTATCACTATTGAATAGCTTTCATTCTCTGTATTTCCAGGCTCTACGTGAATTAGTTTATAACCTTTTTTTGTAAGGACCACTGTTGCTGTGGCTTTCCAATTTGCATCTCTCAGGGTGCTGCTTAATTTTTTAAGGACTCTGAAATCTACAGAAATATCATCAATATCATACCTTTTCTTCAGTTCTCTCGTTAACCTTCCAAGATCTGATATATTATCCTCGATGGATGGTACCGGGAGCTCAACATATTTTTTAAACACTGCAGGGTCAGCCTCCCATTCTTTCACAAGCTGCTCTATATCAGAGGTAGAGAGAATATGGGGTGCTTCTCTTTTTCTTTCAAGGACAGTCCTGTCTACCTGGGATTCAAGTGGCACCTCAACAACAGCATCTCCATGGACAGTGGTCATACAGGCAAGTCTTATACCTGCATCATACTCCTTCTGTGATATCTTTGGGTGAACAGGCGAATAAGCATCACCCTCAATTATCTTTATCCTGCACCTTCCACAATCGCTATTCCCGCCACAAGAAGCGTTTATATGGATACCTGCCTTCATTGCTGCTTCGAGTATGTTTTCACCATCTTCTACTAAAAAAAGCCTGTCTATAGGGAGAAATTTTAGCTTATATCTGGTCATTTGAATCCTCAGTCCCATAATTTTAACAGATTATCCTCAATTTTCAACAAATTATATTCTTATCTTCATACACTTTTATGTTCATTATTATAAACTGTTCCTTTTTATACCTGAAAAAATCTTTTTCTCTAACCAGAATATATTGACAAGTACATATATATATCTTAAAATGTTCATCATAGTGAATTATGTATAATGCACCCGTTTTAAAAAAGGCAATCGAGGTAATCAAGCTTATAGTAAAATATAACAAACCTCTCGGTGTTACAGATATTGCAAAAAGACTTTCAATTAGTAAAAGTACAACCTTTGGAATCTTAAAAGCCCTCGAACAAGAAGGCTTTATAGTTAAAGACAAACCCACAAAAAAATACACCATAGGTAAAGAATTATTTGAGCTCTCAAAAAGGTGCTTAAGAGGCGGAGAATTAATCTCAATTGTAAAACCTTTTATTGAAAAACTCGTAGGCCTTGTGGATGAAACTGTTTTTTTTATTGTGAGAGAGGATAATATAGCTAAAGTTCTGGATGTAACAGAAGCAAAAAAACCATTTAAGATTTCCTCCCCCATAGGTACAAAACTTCCCATTACAGCAGCAGCTCCAGGTAAAATTTTCCTTTCTCAAATGGACAACAAAGACATTAAAATCTTCCTGAAAGATGTGGGATTGCCCAAATATACTGAGAACAGTATTACAGATATTGAACACTTCATCAGAGAGATTGAAAGGACAAGAAAAATGGGTTATAGTCTCGATTTTGAAGAGTACTTAAAAGGGATAAGGGCAATAGCAACCCTTATCTACTCAAACGGTTTTCCAGTGGGTGCAATCCTAATAGTTGGTTTTACTGATTCAATGAATGATGAAAAACTACCTGAGATGATTCATCACTTAAAAAACACAGCAGAACTAATTAACAACAGATTATCCTATTTTCACTCAAAGACAAAGGGTGCGTAAAGGATTACAGGCTTAAGGCTACATCACGCTATATTATATAAATGCATACTGTCCTTCCACCTTGCCAGAACAGTGTCCTTCACACCATTTAAATCATCCACTGTAAGCCTGTCTATCATTTCTTCGGCTACTCTTCTCGCATGAGTCATAATATCCCCATCCCTAACAATATCCCCTACCCTGAACTTCGGTATACCTGATTGCCTCACACCAAGCATGTCACCCGGTCCTCTTATTTTCATATCCTCCTCGGCTATTTTAAACCCGTCTGTTGTCCCTTCCATGACCTTTAACCTTCTGGTGGCAATCTCTGTCCTTCTGGTTGATGTTATTAACACACATTTTGAAGGATATGTTCCCCTTCCAACCCTGCCCCTCAACTGGTGAAGCTGTGAAAGACCAAACCTCTCTGCATGCTCTATCACCATCATGGTTACATTTGGGACATCTATTCCAACCTCAATTACCGTTGTGCATACCAGAACATCTATCTCCTTATTCTTAAACCTGAACATTATCTTTTCCTTCTCCTCAGCCTTCATCCTCCCATGGAGAAGCCCTACTCTGTATGAAGGAAAAACTGATTTTTTGAAATAGGCGGCCATTTCCTTTGCATTTAAAAGCTCTATTTTCTCTGACTCTTCAACCAGGGGATACACAATATAAGCCTGATGCCCCTTTTTTAATTCATCTTCAATCATTCTATACACAGCAAATTTATCTTTATCTAAAAATACCTTTGTCCATATCTTCTGCCTTCCCTTTGGTATCTCATCTATAACAGAAACATCAAGATCACCATATACCACCATTGAAAGGGTCCTCGGGATTGGAGTTGCAGTCATTACAAGGGTGTCAGGAAAAACATCTATTTCCGATTGCCGATTTCCGATTGCCGATTTCGGAATTTTATCGTCCCGCGTCCCGCGTCCCACGTCCTTCGTAGTCAATCCTGACCCCTGAATCCTGACCCCTGACCCCTTTTCTTTTAAGAGTTTTCTCTGTATAACCCCAAATCGATGTTGTTCGTCAATAATCACCAAACCAAGCCTTCTGAAGTTTACATCTTTCTGAATAAGTGCATGGGTCCCCACTATTACCGAATATTCTCCCTTTTTTATACCCTCAATAACCCCCTTTCTTTCTTTTCCCATATTTCCCCTTAAAAATACGAGAGGGATACCCATCCACTCAAAAGCTTTGTGGATAGTCAAATAATGCTGTTCAGCAAGTATTTCTGTAGGTGCCATAAAGGCAACCTGATAGCCATTGTCTACTGCAATACAAGCGGCTAAAATAGCACAGACCGTCTTACCACAACCGACATCTCCCTGCAAAAGTCTATTCATAGGCTCAATATGGGCCATATCATGTTCTGTTTCCCTGATCACCCTCTTTTGCGCCAATGTCAATTCAAATGGCAAGCTACCTTTAAACTTATTATAATAAATACCATCTGACTTAAAACTTATACCCCTCTCCTTCTTTATCTCCCCTTTCTTCATCAGTAATGCAGCCTGGAACAGCAAATATTCTTCAAATATAAGACGTTGTATGTATTTCTGACGAATATTGCTTTCAAGTAAGTCATCATCAGGGAAATGTATCTTGAAAAATGTCTCATACAGGGGGGTAAAACCATAAAATTTCTCTATCTCCCCGGGGAGAATGCTTTTCACATAAACTCCATAGTCTTCAAAAACCCTTTTTACAAGATTTCTTAAGGTTCCCTGTTTTACCCGATCAATCTCCGAATAAATAGGCACTATCCCCTTACAGTTCTCTATTTCACTTTCATCGCCCAAGATGGTAACTTCAGGGTGAATCATCTGAAGCTTTGTTCCATATCTGCTTACCCCTCCCGAGAGCAAGAGTATATTGCCTTTCCTACAGATATTTCTTAAATACGAAGAAACCCACTGAAACCATTTCACTGAAATATTACCAGTCCCATCATCCACAATCGCTTCATACGCCTTCTTCCGTGAATGACGGTAAAATAATGATTTAGAGGTTACCACCTTCGCGATCACAAGGGCCTTCTCCCCTTCTCTTAACTCGTTTATTTTACGTATATACCTCTTATCCTCATATCTTATCGGTAAAAAGTAAAACAGATCCTCAACGCTTTTAATCCCTTTTTTCTCCATCTGCTCTGAAATTTTTGGACCAACACCCTTTAAAAAACGAATCGGTGTTGTGAGTAAGTCATTTTTCTTTCCCATTTTGAAATTTTATATTACAATATTCCCGCATCCTTTTAAAGACAGTTATGAGTTCGGAGTTGGGGGTTTAAAGTGATAGATTCCCGCTTTGCTGGACTCCGAACTTGTTGGCGGCAATTATGGAAATAATTAAAAGTGCTTATATAGGACATACACAGATCAGCATAATTCAAGGCGATTTGACCGAAAGCGATGTTGATGCTATTGTCAATGCGGCTAACTCGTACTTGCAACACGGGGGAGGCGTGGCTGGCGCTATCGTGAGAAAGGGTGGCGATATTATACAGGAAGAAAGTAACAGGATAGGATATGTGCCAGTCGGTGGATGCGCTATCACAACAGGTGGCAAACTGAAGGCAAGGTATGTCATTCATACAGTTGGGCCACGGTGGGGTGAAGGAGAGGAAGAACTCAAGCTCAGAAATGCCATAAAAAATACATTGATGCTCGCAACAGAAAAAGGGTTCAAAACCCTTTCAATGCCTGCCATAAGCGCAGGGATTTTTGGTTTTCCAAAAGAAAAATGTGCACAGATAATAATAGATGAGACAATAGCTTTTATAAAAAATAAGGGAACACCCTTAAAAGAAATAAGGTTTTATCTCATGGACAAAGAGATTATCGAGTTCTTTAAAAAAGAAATGGAGAAACCTGTCTGCCAGCCAGGCAGGTCAGAAGAGGACAGGTAAAAATGTGCGGAATATTTGGAATCTTTAATCACAAAGATGCTGCGAACATTACCTATCTTGGTCTCCATGCCCTCCAGCATAGAGGCCAGGAAAGCGCAGGGATAGCGAGCATAGATGGGTATGCTATGCGTTCCCATAGGGGAATGGGGCTTGTATCAGACGTCTTTAATGAAGAAATACTTCAAAAAATAAAAGGACATTCAGCGATTGGACATGTGAGATACTCAACAGCAGGTTCAAGCGATCTTAAAAATGCACAACCCTTTATTGTTGAATACTTAAGGGGTAATCTTGCTATCGCACATAATGGAAACCTTACAAATGCCAGAATTATAAAGGACGAGCTTCAAAACAACGGTTCTATTTTTCAATCTTCAATGGATACAGAGGTTATTGTTCACCTGATAGCCCTTTCTCATGAAAATTCAACACTTGACAGGTTAATAAGTGCACTCCGGAGGGTAGAAGGTTCGTATTCCCTCATCTTACTAACGGACAAAGAGTTTATAGCAGTAAGGGACCCTTATGGATTCAGACCACTCGTACTTGGAAAATTAAAAGATTCCCTGGTTATCTCAAGTGAAACGTGTGCCTTCGACCTCATAGAAGCAGAGTACTTAAGAGAAATAGAACCAGGTGAAATCCTTCATATAAACGAGGATGGAGTAAAAGTATATAAACCCTTTAAGAATGTAGACCCAAAATTTTGCATATTCGAGTATATCTATTTCGCAAGACCTGATAGTTATATGTTCGGCAGGACTGTATATACTGTAAGAAAGGCACTTGGAAGGGAGTTGGCAAGAGATACCTATGTGGATGCGGACATGGTTGTACCTATACCTGATTCCGGGATAGGAGCTGCTATTGGTTACGCCCACGAAACAGGAATACCTTTCGAGCTCGGTCTTATAAGGAACCATTACGTTGGCAGGACATTTATAGAACCGGAACAATCTATCAGGCACTTTGGAGTGAAATTAAAACTTAATGCAGTACACGATGCAGTGAGAGGTAAAAGGGTAGTTGTTATAGACGACTCAATAGTGAGAGCAACGACAGGTAAAAAAATAATAAAGATGCTAAGGCAATATGGGGCTAAAGAGATACATTTCAGGGTCAGTTCTCCTCCCACAGCATTCCCCTGTTTTTATGGTATAGACACAAAGACAAGGGGGGAACTCATCGCATCTTCTCAAACTGTGGATGGGATAAACAGCTACATGGAGTCTGATACACTCCAGTATCTCACTATCGATGGAATGAAAAGGGCTCTGGAAAATGGGGAATACACATATTGTGATGCATGTTTTTCCGGTGAATACCCATCAAAATTTCCTTTGGGTATGAAACTCGAGCAGATGGAATTATTTGTCAAGAAATAAATGGGAAATCCTGAAGGGGGATAACCAATAACCAAGCACCAATAACAATATAATGACCAATAACCAATTTTCCAATAGTGAAACAGTGTCAAAGGCAGTCAGTTTTGGTCATTGGGACATTGATTATTATTTGGATGTTGGAATTTGGTAATTGGTTATTACCTTTACGGTTTAACGAATATCCTGGAGGATAGAATGGACGAAAAAGGACGGCTACTGAATATTTTGAAAAATCTATCTTATGAAGAGGGCGAATTTATACTGAAAAGCGGAAAAAAAAGCACTTACTATATCGATGCGAGGGAAACCGCATTGAACCCTGAAGGCATGTACCTTACGGGTAACATTATGTATAAAATGGTGCGTGAAATACCT
>JAPLKF010000118.1 GCA_026388215.1 Pseudomonadota bacterium
GAATGTAAACCAGGGGCAATCAAGATGGTGGAGGAAGAACGATGAATGCAAAGAAGGGTATAGAGGTCTCGATAGCCGCATCTATTGCAGCAAAACTTGCAAGGGTTGAGGTGGTAGCCGCCTACCCGATTACTCCTCAAACACACATAGTGGAACATCTCTCTGAACTTGTTGCCAATGGAGAGTTAGATGCAACATATATCAATGTAGAATCCGAACACTCTGCAATGTCTGCCTGCTGTGGCTCCTCCGCAGCAGGGGCAAGGACATTCACCTCAACCAGTTCCCAGGGCTTAGAGCTCATGCATGAGATTCTTTTTATCGCATCAGGCATGCGGTTCCCCATAGTGATGGCTACAGTGAACCGAGCCCTCTCTGCGCCACTCTCTATCTGGGGTGATCACTCTGACGTGATGGCAGCAAGGGATACTGGTTGGATAATGCTCTTCTGCGAGAATGGTCAGGAAGTGGTCGATTCTATCATCATGGCATTCAAGATCGCAGAGGACAGAAGAGTCCTTTTACCTTTGATGGTAAACCTCGATGGATTCTCGTTAAGCCACGTTATCGAACCCATTGAATTTCCCTCCCAGGAAGAAGTAGATAAGTTCCTGCCACCCTATAATCCCCTTTATACCTTACATCCTGATAAGCCTGTTACAATGGGGGCATATGCAATGCCTGAACTCTACACAGAGGCAAAATATGCCCAGGAGATGGCAATCGTTCACTCCAAAGAGGTGATCGTGAAGGTGATGGATGAATTTGGCAAACAGTTCGGGAGATACTATAAGCCTGTCGAGACATACAACACAGAAAATACCGATGTGGTGTTTATTGCGCTTGGTGCAATCAATGAAAATATCGAGACTGCAATTGATAGGCTTAAAGAGGAAGGGAAAGAGGCAGGACTCATAAACCTAAGGCTCTTTAGACCATTCCCGACAAAAGAACTATTATTCGCATTGAAGGGCAAAAAAAGGGTTGCGGTGATCGAGCGGGTTATGCCAGGTGGTGCTACAAACGGCCCCCTCTTTAACGAAATCTCATCCCTTGTCCATAGCAATCGAATGAATATATCTATAGAGGATTATATTGTCGGCCTCGGTGGGAGAGACGTCCTTCCAGAAGATTTTAGAGATATATTCGATGAAATAAAAGCTACCCCGGGAAAAAGGACCAAATCAAAGAAAGACAAAAACTTTAGTGTAATAGGGGTGAGAGGATGATGTTACCAAGTATTGATATCTATGCGGCAAATACAGTTTCAAGGGAAGAATTTGCCGTCTCGGGTCACAGGGCATGCCAGGGTTGTGCAGAGATACTTGCAGTAAGGTTAGCCCTTAAAGCTTTTGGACGTAATACAATAATGGTAATGGCCACAGGCTGTATGGAGATTATATCTACTCCGCTCCCTACTACTGATTGGAAACTACCATGGATCCATGTTGCCTTTGAGAACGCCGCCGCTGTTGCATCAGGTGTTGAATCGGCACTCAAGATTCTCATGGAAAAGAATAAGATTCCACGGAAGGATATCAATGTGGTTACTATAGGTGGTGACGGTGGAACAAGTGATATAGGACTCCAGGCACTCTCAGGTGCACTGGAGCGAGGACACAAGTTTACCTATATATGTGTGGATAACGAAGCCTATATGAATACAGGGATTCAACGTTCATCTTCCACACCATATGGTGCCATGACTACTACAACCCCTCCTGGAAAGAAGAGTATAGGACAATCCACTTGGAAGAAGGATATGCCAAAAATTGCTGCAGCCCATAACATTCCTTATGTTGCCACAGCCTGTCCTTCATACCCCTTTGACCTTCTTGCCAAAATAAAGAAGGCAAAAATGGTATATGGACCATCATATATCCATGTACTCTCGGTATGTCCCACGGGCTGGAGGATACCTTCTAATATGGCGATAAGATATGGAAGGCTTGCGGTTGAGACAGGTATATTCCCATTATACGAGATAGAAAACGGCGAATACAGACTTACATATAATCCGGAACCGCTGAGGCAGGTTGGAGATTACCTTAACGGGCAGGGCAGGTTCAGACACCTGACCCCCGAGACAATATCAGAGATACGGGAACACGTGAATGCAGATTGGGAGAGATTGAAACATTTATGCGGAGTGAAGTAGTGGGTATAAAAAAATTAGGTGGTAGACATTATATTATATTCTGCCTACTGCCTACTGATTTCTGCTTACTGATTACCTAAGAAGGGGGTATTATGGAGGTTGATATTGGAAAGCTAAACACCATTTTAAACAAGTATGGCGGGGATAAATCATATATACTCGCTATGTTTCAAGATATTCAAAAGGAATACAGATACCTGCCAAAAGATACCCTCAAATATATATGTGACAAATTAAATATACCATTTAGCAAGGGTTATGAGGTTGCCACATTTTACAAAGCTATTTCTCTCAAACCGAGAGGTAAACATACGATCCATGTATGTCTTGGAACAGCGTGCCATCTTCGTGGTGGGCCAAACATTCTTGATTCATTTGAACGTGTGCTCAACGTAAAGAAGGGGGATACAACCGGAGACGGTATGTTTACCCTTGAATCAGTGAATTGTCTTGGTGCATGTGCCTTAGCGCCTCTTGTAAAGGTTGATGAAAAGGACTTTGGAAAGACAACGTCAGTTACGGTTAATAAGATAATCAGTGAATTTAAAGATGGAGAATAATTATGATTATTTCGCCTGAACAACTCGATAACATTGCTTTAGAATACAAGAAAAAGGTTAAAATATATGACAAGGTCGTAAAAATCTGCTGCGGAACAGGCTGTATATCATCAGGGTCTCTTAAATTATACGATAGATTTAAGGATATTATTAATCTTGAGGGTCTTGCAGCAAAGGTGCTTGTAAAAAAAACGGGTTGCCATGGATTGTGCGAGAGAGGACCTATTGTTGTTTTTGGTGATGATGAAATATTATATCAAAGTGTCGGTAAAAGAAATGTAAATGAGGATGTAAAGTCGTTAATAGAAACTATTAAAAGTAATAAGATTGCAGATAAACTCCTCTATAAAGGCGATGATAAAACCAAAAGGTATGTGTCACCCCTCGATATTCCGTTCTACGCGGGTCAAAATAGGATTGTTCTCTCTCTAAATGGCACAATCGACCCTGAAGATATAGATGAGTATATACAACGGGGAGGTTACAGGGCACTCTACAAAGCACTCAAAATGAATACAGATGAAATTATCGATTGGGTGCAAAAATCAGGTTTACGAGGGAGAGGTGGGGGTGGTTTTCCCACAGGTGCAAAATGGCGTTCCTGCAAAGATGCTGAAGGACAACCTAAATATATTCTTGCAAATGGAGATGAGGGAGATCCCGGTGCCTTTATGGATAGGTCGCTTATGGAAGGAAATCCTCATGCTGTACTTGAAGGGATGATCATAGGTGGCTATGCCATTGGCTCTAATCAGGGATATATATATGTGAGGGATGAGTATCCTCTTGCCGTTAATAGACTTTCAAAGGCGATTGAAAAGGCGAGGGAATATGGCTTCCTCGGTAGAAATATATTTAATTCAGGCTTTAAATTCGACATCACCATATTCAGGGGTGGCGGTGCCTTTGTCTGTGGGGAATCCACGGCACTTATGTCCTCTATCGAGGGCAAAGCTGGAGAACCAAGGGCAAAATATGTCCACACAGTGGAGAAAGGACTCTGGGAAAAACCTTCAAATTTAAACAATGTTGAGACATGGGCCTGTGTTCCCCATATAATCAATAAAGGATGGGAATGGTTTGCATCGATTGGTACTCAAGGAAGTAAAGGGACAAAGGTCTTTTCGCTTGTAGGTAAGGTAAAAAATACAGGGTTAATAGAAGTCCCGATGGGAATGACATTAAGGGAAATTATCTTTGGACTGGGAGGGGGTATTCAAGGGGATAAAAAATTCAAGGCAGTTCAAACCGGTGGTCCATCTGGCGGTTGTATACCTGCAGAATATCTTGAAATGCCTGTAGATTTTGATTCCCTTACAAAACTCGGTTCTATGATGGGCTCTGGTGGGATGATAGTTATGGATGAGAGAAACTGTATGGTAGACGTGGCACGCTATTTTTTAACATTTCTTGTCGAGGAATCCTGCGGAAAGTGTACACCATGCAGGGAAGGCGTGAGAAGGATGTATGAGATTGTGGAGCGTATATGCAATGGGAATGGGGATAAGGGCGATATTGAACATCTTGAAGAGCTTGCAAGGGCAATCAATCTGGGTTCTCTTTGCGCCCTCGGTCAAAGTGCACCCAATCCTGTCCTCTCAACAATCAAATATTTTAAAGATGAATACCTGGCACATATAGAAGATAAGAAGTGCCCTGCTGGTGTATGCAAAGCCCTTATAAAATTCAGTATTGTTCCGGAAAAATGCACCGGCTGTACCCTTTGCGCCCATGAATGCCCTGTCAAGTGTATAACAGGGAAGAAAAAGGAAGTACATACAATAGATCAGGCACAATGTATACGATGTGGTACCTGCTATGATAATTGCCGTTTTGATGCGATAAAAATCGAATAGGGAGATATAATTATGGTTGAGTTCAAGATAAATGGCAAATTGGCAAAGGGAGAAAAAGGCGAGCCTATTCTTAATATAGCAAGAAGGGAAGGTCATGTTATACCAAGCCTCTGTTACCATGAAACCCTTGGTTCTGATGGCAGGTGCAGACTGTGTGTAGTAGAGGTAAGGAAGGGAAACAGAAAAAGAATTGTTACATCATGTCTGTATGGTGCAGAGAATGGCATTGAGGTATATACAGAATCGCCTGATGTCTGGCTTGTCAGAAAAACTGTTCTTGAGCTTTTACTCGCCAGATGTCCGGATTCAGAAATAATCCACCATCTTGCCGGACAATACGGTGTAAAGAATGTTAGGTACACCAAGGACAAGGATAAAGGGAAATGTATTTTATGCAGTTTATGTGTAAGAACCTGTGAGTCAATTGTAGGTGTCTCTGCCATTGACATGAGCGGTAAGGGCCCTGCAAAAAAGGTTACAACACCATTTGATGAACCATCGGATGTATGTATAGGATGCGGCGCCTGTGTTGTGGTGTGTCCAACAGGACACATCTATATGGAGGATAAAAGTGGTGTAAGGACAATCTGGAAAAAGCAGTTTGAGCTTGCCAGATGCCCAAAATGTGGTAGATACCATGCGCCTGTTGAGCAACTGCAATTCATCTCACAAAAATCAGGAACATCCGTTGATGAACTGCTTGTATGTCAGGATTGCAAGTAGTCAATTTATAAAAATGAATAATATTTAAATAAATTAATATATATTGAAAAAGTTTTTTAAAAAAAATATAATAAGTGATTAATATCACTGAAAAAGTTTTTATTTTACTATAAATATATTGTATACTATAGATGAACTATTGAATATTAAATAAGGGATATAGTATGTCCATTGACCTATACAAAATAGGGCAATTTCTAAAAGAAAAAAGGGAAGAAAAAGGATTAACAATAGTTGAAATATCAAATGTTTTATTTTTAAGAAAATCATTAATAGAGGCTATTGAATCTGGTAATTGGGATGTTCTACCTCATCCAGTATATGTAAAAGGCTACATAAAAGAATACGCAAGTTTATTAAAGGTTTACGATGAAATAGTTCACGATTTGGTTGAAGAAAACAATGCTGTGGTCATAGATGTTCCAGTACAACAGAAATCCGAACCAAAGCGTAAAAAACTATCTAAAACAATATTATTATATCCCGTAACCATTGCCCTTATAATAACAGTTTTTTTTATCTTCAATAAAACACAAAACAACCAAACACCAACCATAAAATTAGGGAATGCAACAGGACATATTTCTGCAAGTTCATATAACAATAATGGTGTTGATAAAAAAAATATCCCTAATATTCCTGACGTAAAAAGACTCATGATTACCTGTCATGAAAGAACATGGATAAGCGTTGTTATTGACGAAACAGAGAAAAAGGAATTTATGCTAAACCCGCAGGAAATTATAATGTTGAATGCAAAAGAAAAGTTTGACCTACTCATTGGAAATGCAGGTGGTGTAAAACTTTTCTTAAATGGCAAAGATATTGAATTCACTGGAAAAAACGGTGAAGTAAAGAGAATTAAATTATCGTAATAAGTAATCAGAAATCAGTGGCTTAACCTTTCCATTTCCTGGGCTGAAATATCAAAATTTGCGTATACATGCTGAACATCATCAGAATCCTCTAACGCCTCCATTAATTTTAACATGGTTTCTGCGTTTTTCGCTTCAATCTTTACATAATTCTGGGGCATCATGCTAATTTCAGCAACAATATATTTAATACCATTTTTATCAAAGACTTTTTTAACTGGCTCAAAGCTTGAAAGGTTAGTTACGACTTCTATTTCATTTTCGTCTTCAGTAATATCCTCTGCGCCTGCTTCAAGGGCAATTTCCATTATTTTATCTCCATCTACAGCATTTTTGTCAAAGGAAATATAACCCTTTTTGCTGAATAACCAGGAAACACTACCTGCTTCGGCAAGGTTACCGTTGAGTCTTGTAAGGATGTAGCGAACATCGGCTGTTGTCCTCTTTTTGTTATCTGTTAATGTTTCTATAAGAATTGCAACCCCACCGGGTCCATATCCTTCATAGGTATGTTCTTCATAACGTTCTCCACCTTCAAGGGCGCCGGTTCCTTTTTTTATAGCCTTTTCAATATTATCTTTTGGCATATTCTCAGCCTTTGCCTGGGCAATCGCAACCCTGAGTCTTGCATTTGCTTCTGGATCACCCCCGCTAATGCGGGCAGCGGTCGTAATTTCTTTAATCAGCTTAGTAAATATTTTACCCCGCTTTGCATCAGCAGCGCCCTTTTTATGTTTAATTGAACTCCATTTACTATGTCCGGACATTGGTCCCCCCGAGAATTGAATGGTGGGCGATATTGGATTCGAACCAACGACCTCTGGTATGTGAGACCAGCGCTCTAACCATCTGAGCTAATCGCCCTTTAGTATTATTTTTATTATACCATATTTCAAATGTCAATATAAAGACAGGATGTGAATTTTGTTTAATTTTTTCTATCAATCATTTATTATCTTCCTATGAGCAGGTTTGTTTTTGGGCCCGTTCCTTCCAGAAGATTGGGGTTTTCATTAGGGGTAGATATTATTCCAAAAAAATATTGTAGTTTTGATTGTATATACTGCCAGATTGGAAAAACTACAAACAAAGAAATACTAAGGAAAGGTTTCTTTAACCCCTACGAAATAGTGAAAGAGGTAATTGAAAAGGCAAGTATATCAAAACATATCGATTTCATAACATTTTCAGGTTCTGGCGAGCCCACATTAAATTCAAATATTGGTTTGATGATTAATGAGATTAAAAAAAGAATAAATATACCAGTATCAGTCATTACTAACGGATCACTATTATTTAAAGAAGATGTGAGGAATGACCTCAAAACAGCAGACATTGTTCTGCCGTCATTGGATGCTGCGAGTGAAGACATATTTCGATACATAAATAGACCACATAGCTTGATAGAGCTTAGTTTATTAACAAAAGGTCTGAAAGAATTTAGAGATGAGTACCGTGGTAAGATATGGCTTGAGATTATGTTGATTAAAGGTATAAATGACGACATTGAAGAACTGAAAAAATTTAAAGATATTTTAAAATATCTTAATGTGGACAAAATCCAGCTTAATACAGTAACAAGGCCACCAAGTGAAGAAATAAAAGGCAGAATTAAAAAGACTGAGCTCGAGGAAATAAGCAAATTTTTTGGAAATAATTGTGAAGTAATATGCACATTCGAAAAGATTATTGTAAAAAATGAAAAAGAAGACTGGACAGAAATGGTATTAGATATTCTCAAAAGAAGGTCACTAAGTTTAGATGATATAGTAAAAATTACAGGTGTGTCGTTTTCCAAGGCTAAAAACCAATTACATGTAATGGAAAAAAAGGGGAAAATAAAAAGTTTTCATTTTGGCGAGGGTATCTTCTATTTAAAGAATGAATGACATTGTAGTAGTCATAAACCAATATAAAGAAATTGTAGAGAAATTGTTATTGACAAATTGCTGTGCCAAAATTTACTATAAATCTGTATCGTAATTTTCCTGCCTAAAAAACTTTCAAGGGGGGCTACAATGTTTTATACAGAAACGAAAGAATGGCATACAGAAAAAATGATATGGCGAACGATAAAATCATTGAAATCAAACTATTTTGATGCAGTATCTTTTACAAAAAGAGAGGAACTGGTTAATGCAGTGCTGAGCTATGTAAAGCCGAAGATGAAAGTCGGCTTTGGTGGTTCTATAACCATAAGGGAACTGGGTATTGTTGAGAGACTGAAGAAGGAGGATGTAACACTCCTCGACCATTGGAAAGAAGGGCTTGCAAAAGAAGAGATAGATAAAATCAGAATGCAGCAACTAACGTCAGATCTTTTCATCTCCGGTGCTAATGCGATAACGGAAAAGGGTGAAATAATCAATATTGACGGGTTCGGGAACAGAATCAACAGTATCACATTTGGTCCCAAGAAGGTCATCATCATTGCAGGTTATAATAAGATAGTTCCGGATATAGATGCAGGACTGGAGAGAATCAAAAGGATAGCTGCGCCTATCAATGCAAAAAGGTTGAATCTTACGCTGCCATGTACTGAGACAGGTTACTGCCATGACTGTAAGTCTGAAGCAAGAATATGCAGGGTTATATCTATTATACAGCGAAAACCATATTCAACAGACATCTCAATTTTCTTAATGAATGAAGAACTGGGCTTTTAAGGAGGGTTATATGAAAATCAAAAGGGCTGTGATAAGCGTATCAAACAAATCTGGCTTACAGGAATTGGCATCCTTCCTAAAAAACTATAGTGTTGAAATATTATCTACTGGTGGAACGAAGAAGTACCTTGACGGAATAGGGGTTAGCCCCATAGAAGTAAGTGCATACACTGGTTTTCCTGAAATAATGGATGGAAGGGTAAAAACACTTCACCCAAAAGTCCATGGTGGCATCCTCAATATCAGGGATAACAAAGAACATCAAAAGGCAATGGAATCCTTGAATATAAAACATATCGACATGATAGTTGTGAATCTTTACCCCTTCAAAGAAGTAATAAGCAAGGGATGTACATTTGAAGAAGCTATAGAAAACATAGATATTGGCGGGCCATCAATGATTAGAGCAGCAGCAAAAAATTTCAAGTATGTCACAGTAGTTATTGATCCGGATGACTACTCAAGGGTTATGGAGAATATGAAGGCTAATAACGGGGAAACAACAGAGGATTTGAGGTTTTATCTTGCAAAAAAGGTATTCTACTCAACTTCCGAGTACGATAGCAATATCTATAAATATTTATCAAAAATAAAACGTTAAAAGGAAGAAATATATGAAAATTCTTGTATTAGGGGGTGGTGGTAGAGAACATGCCCTTATATGGAAACTATCGCAGTCAAAAAATGTAAAAGCCTTATACTGTGTGCCAGGCAATGGTGGAATTTCTGAAATGGCAGACTGTATTGAAATGGATATAAATGACATAAGAGGCCTTATTGACTTCTCCAAAAAGGAATATATAGAGTTAGTTGTAGTCGGACCTGAAGGCCCGTTGGCATCTGGTGTTGTGGACGCTTTTGAAAAAGAAGGTATACCAATATTTGGTCCGCCTAAAAAGGGAGCACAGATAGAAACAAGTAAAATTTTTGCGAAAGAGTTGATGGACAGACATAAAGTACCAACTGCATCTTTTGAAACATTCTTCAAATATAACGATGCGCAAACATATCTAAAAAGTATCCAACCTCCTTATGTTATCAAAGCTGATGGGCTATGTGCAGGAAAGGGGGCTTATGTAATATTCGACAAACAGGAAGGTGAAGATGTTTTAAGGGCATTGATGGTAGAACTCATCCATGGAAATGCCGGTAAAAATGTAATTGTTGAGCACTTTTTACCAGGCGTTGAGGCTTCGTATATAGCCTTCACCGATGGTATATCAATCCTTCCATTGCTCGCCTCTCAGGATCATAAGCCATTACTCGATGATGACAGAGGTCCAAACACAGGTGGCATGGGCGCATATACACCGATACCCTTTATAAACAGTGCAATGGAAAGGGATATTAACGACTCAATCATGAATAGAACAATTCATGCCCTGAGCAATGAAGGTATTGATTATAAAGGCGCACTCTATGGCGGGTTAATGTTAAGGAACAATGAGCCGTATGTTCTTGAGTTTAATGCACGATTGGGAGATCCTGAAACCCAACCGATACTGTTTAAAATGGAAAGCGACATTCTCCCTATTTTGCTTGCCTGTGTCGAAGGTAAGTTGGACAGCATAAAAAAAATTGAATGGAAAAGTGGTGTCTCTGTATGTGTAGTAGTCGCATCAAGGGGTTACCCGGATAAACCCGAAAAGGGAAAAATTATCAAGGGATTGGAAAAACTTAAAAATGAAAAAGATGTTATTGTATTCCACGCAGGAACAAAAAAGGTCGGAAATGACTATTACACTTCAGGTGGAAGGGTTTTAGGAGTAACTGCAACAGGAGAAACATTTAAAGACGCAATTAACAAGGTCTATGAGGCTGTCTCATGTATAGAGTTTGACGGCATGCATTACAGGAAGGACATAGGCAGAAAAGCGTTAAATACAGGGAATAGGGGATAGGGTTTTAGGGGTTAGTAATGCTATCCCTGTACCATGAACCCTAAAGATGGAGGAAAAAATGGGTAAGGAGCATAATATAGGTCTTATTCCAGGCGATGGAACGGGCCCTGAGGTTATTGCTGAAGGCGTAAAGGTTTTGAATGCAACATCAAAAAAATTAGGATTTGTCTTAAAATTTAATGAGTATGACTTAGGTGGAGCAAGATATATAAAAACTGGAGAAACTCTCCCAGATAGTATCTTAAATGAATTAAGGCAATATGACGCCATATATCTCGGAGCTATCGGGCATCCCGATGTAAGACCAGGGATATTAGAGAAGGAGATCCTTTTAAGGATAAGGTTCGAACTCGATCAGTACATAAACCTGAGGCCTATTAAACTATACGAAGGTGTTGAAACGCCTTTAAAAAATAAAGGACCTAAAGAAATAGATTTCGTGGTGATAAGAGAAAATACAGAAGGGCTCTATACCGGTGCAGGTGGGGTCCTTAAAAGGGGTACCAAAGATGAGGTCGCCACACAAGAATCTATAAATACAAGGAAAGGTGTTGAAAGGTGTATAAGGTTTGCATATGAATATACCCAAAAGCGTAACAAAAACAAGAAACTCACTCTATGTGGCAAGACAAATGTCCTCACCTACGCATTTAATTTATGGGAAAGAACATTTTATGAACTCTCAAAGGAATATCCTGACATTAAAACCGAGTATGTCCATGTTGATGCAACCTGTATGTGGATGGTAAAAAATCCAGAATGGTTTGATGTGATTGTGACTGATAATATGTTTGGCGATATAATAACGGACCTTGGGGCTATGATCCAAGGTGGAATGGGCATAGCCTGTGGTGGAAATATCAATCCAAACGGTGTATCAATGTTTGAGCCTATTGGTGGTTCAGCCCCCAAATACACTGGTAAGAATGTTATAAATCCCTTAGCAGCAATACTTGCCGGGGGAATGATGCTTGAATTTATCGGGGAAAAAGAAGGTGCAAACATTATAGAAAATGCAGTACAAAAAGCACTTACACAAGATATAAAATCCCTTGATGCTGGCAAAATGGGAATGGGGACAAAGGAAGTAGGCGACCTTATTGTACGAAATGTTTTAAATTATTAAGTTTTTTTATTCTTCAATTCCTTTAGTTTCTTACTTAACGTATTCCTATTCATACCTAACAATTTTGCTGCTTTTGAAACATTATTCTTTGCAACCCTCATTGCTGCATTGATAAATACCTTTTCAATGATTGTTTGAATATTTAAAAGTATGTTGTCATTATTATCAGTTTTAGATAATAATAATTTATCTACTATAGTATCAGTTTTTACTTCAAGATTTTTATATAAGTTACTAATATCAATATATTTATTAGTATTTTCCATATAAAATAATATACTACTTAACATTAATACTATATCATTGAATGCTATGATGTTACATAATTTTTCTTCCTGTATTGCAATATTTTACAATATACATTGAACTAAAAAATTTCTTTCATCGACGACATTATTATAAACAAGTTGCTTTTAACCAGACTATCATTTATTTAGATCCTTAAAAAATGTACCAAATTCTCCTTTATCCGAAGCTTAACCTATAAAATTCCTCAGTTTGTAAATAGTGTTTTACACTGCTATTAAAAAAGCGATTTTTTCTCTTGACAAGGCAGCCATTTATTTTTAAATTGTATACAATTATTATGTATTAACGTTCCAAGGCAATACAATAAGAAAATTTAAGGAGGTTGCAATGGGTGAGCTGTTCAAGTGGGACTACTGAGGACAATTTGAATGACAAAGATGGTTTTGTTACAGATGCTGATGTGGCCTACATTAGGGAAAGAGCCAAAGGAGTAGTAGGCGGTATCTGCTGTATACAAGGGGTCTATATGGATGAGAAGCGGCAGGGCCAGGGCTATGTGGGTCAGGCGGCTTGCTGGGATGATAAGTATATTCCAGGCTTGAAGAGGCTTGCAGATGCAATTCATGAAGAGAAAGCTGTGGCTTCGTGTCAGTTGATGCACTGCGGTCGTGTTGGTGCTGTTGAGGTAGAATACTGTCATGGTCCATCACCAGTACCACAGAGATTAAGGATATTCAGACCAGTCCAGGTAATGACCAAGGATGATATCAAACGGTGTGTCGATCAACATGCTACTGCTGCAGAGAGACTCTGCAAGGCAGGTTTTGACATCGTTGAGATCTCAGGTATCGTCGGCTACCTTATCTCGAACTTCATCTCGAGCTACACCAACAAAAGAACTGATGAATATGGTGGTGATATCCGGGGAAGGATGAGGATGGTTGTAGAGCTTATTCAAGCAGTCAAGAAGGTTATCGGTGATCGCCCCTTAGGGGTTCGCCTTTGCTCCGATGAGCTCCTCGATGATGTCCGTGGAAACACGCCGGAAGAGTCGATGATTACGTATCAGATAGCTGAAGAGGCTGGAGCAGATTACATGAGCGTTACCCTCGGCTGGCAGGAATCAATCTACCCGGTTATCAGCAGAGATATCCCTCAGGGGAACTGGCTCTTCCTTGCAGAACGCGCCAAAAAACATATCAAGATACCTGTCCAGATGGCTTACAGGCTCTTTAATCCTGCAATACCCAATAAGGCTATTGGAGATGGCAAACTGGATTTCTGGGAAATGTGCCGTCCCATGATTGCTGATCCACATATGCCGAAAAAGGTCCTGGAAGGAAGAGAGGATGAAATCAGGCCATGTGTGGCATGCAATCTCTGTCTTGCAAGACTCTTCCGCGATGCCCCTATGACATGCTACATAAACCCGGTTTGTGCCCATGACCACGATCCAAAGTTTCACATTACACCAGCAGAAATGAAGAAGAAGATCATGATCGTCGGTGCAGGGGCTGCTGGTTTGGAATGTGCGTGGGTTGCCGCAGAGAGAGGGCATGAGGTCCATGTATACGATAAGCTGACGGAAGTAGGGGGAACCCTCCTTGAGGCACGTAAAGCGCCTTATGGAGATGAGGAACTTTATTATCAGATAAATTTTGCAAAGGCAAAATCTGATAAGGCAGGCGTAAAATTCCATTTAGGCATAGAAGTAACACCAGAACTAATTGACGAAGAAATGCCCGACACAGTTGTCCTGGCAGTGGGACCTAAATACATTAAAGGGACTGCCCCTGGTTTCGATAAACCCAATGTTGTTGGCGTTCTTGATGTTTTAGCCGGAAAAGCCAAGGTCGGAGAAAACATTGTCGTCTGGGGTAACAAAAAACCAGGCGTCGGCGTTGCTCTATATCTCGCAAAACAGAAAAAGAAGGTAACCATTGTCGGTAGAAATAAAGATTTTGCGATTGATATTAATCCTTCCTTCAGGTGGCGCTATAATGCATATTTACGACAAAATGGTGTAACTGTGTATAACGATTGTGACATCGTAGAGATTACCAACAACAGTGTCACCGCAATGACCTATGATGGTTATCAGATTCCCATCAAGACAGATACTGTGGTCTGCACTGAACGTGCTCCGAACCAAGATTTAAAGAATGCAGTAAAAGACTTAGGTGTGGAGATTTTTGAAATAGGAGACATGGTAATACCTCGTAACCTGTCAAGTGCGGTCCATGATGGTTATAAAGTAGGCCTAAGGATTTAAAACTAATTAAGGAGGGATAATATGCCTGTTGATGCAGAAAAGGAAATAAGTCGCTTATGGAGGGCATTACATGGTGCCCAAGATAGCACTATAAAAACATTTTATCAGTGGCGTAATGCTGCTGTGGGGCTGCTTCCAAATGCTAATCCATCAGAAATTGCTTTAAAAGGCTGGGAAGCCATGGCTCAGAATATGGGTAAATCATTTCTCCCGAGGCTGAGCTTCTCTAAAGGTGAAGAGGCCTTTTTAAAACAAGTTGCAGGACTTTATGTGAATACCTGGCAGGGTTACGGTGCTGTGGTAAAAGTTGAAAAAGGCAGTAACCCTATGGAAGCTTTTATTAAATGGGAAAGGTGCCCATGGCCATCGTTTGCAAAGGATTTTGATGCTCCTTTAAAAGAAGATGTGACCGGATGCGACCTCGTTCTTCAGATAACCCTCGAGATGATTAATGCGTTTATGGGTACTAATTTCAAGATCGAAACTCAGAAGGCTATACCACGCGGTGAGGGTGTATGTCTCAGAAGACTATACAAACCATAAGCTAATGATAGGAGGAATATATGGCTGCACAGGTTGATCCACAAAAATGTACGAAATGTGGGGGAGTAATCCAGCCCCTCTGTGTCGAAGTATGCCCGGACGAGGCAATCAGGGTTCAGGAAGACAGAATCGTCGTTACCGAGTTTCTCTGTGAAGACTGCAATGAGTGTGGTTTTATCTGCCCTGATCGTGCTATTAAAATCCCGCTTGACAAGGTAACCTTTTAAAGAGGAGAGGCTATGAAAGTTAAAAAAATTGATCATATCTGTATTGCAGTGAAAAATCTGGAAGAAGCAAAGAAAATCTGGGAACCTATTTTAGGGAAGCCAAAACCTGATGATGCATACGTCGATGAGCCTGAAAAAATCCGGGTGGCACGATACTGGGTAGGTGAAGTGGGTTTTGAACTCATGGAATCGACTACACCAGACGGAGATGTGGCGAAGTTCATCGAAAAGAGGGGCGAAGGCATAATGATAATCAGCTTCAACGTAGACAATACACGGGAGGCAATGGCTGAATTAAAAGAAAAAGAGTACCCTTTTATTGGTGGAGCCAGGCCATTCCGTGACTGTGAGTTTGCCTTTATTCACCCAAAAAAGGTAAATGGTGTATTACTCGAATTAATAGATTACAAGTGGGAAGAATTCAAAAAGTAAGTGCTCAAAAAGCAGGGTACAGCGGATAGGGTTGAGTTTATTATACCCTAATCCTTGTCCTAAATCCTAAGCACAAAAGGAGGGGGGATGGATTCTAAAAAAAAATTGTATGTGTCTGTATCAAACCCCTTATTACTTAAACCTGAAAGACCACTACCTAAAGAAGTTGCTATAGTTGGTGCAGGAACAATTGGCCCAGATATTGGATATTATCTGAAGACCGCATTGCCTGAAACTAAGCTCTTTCTTGTGGACATTATTGATGAACCTCTAAAGAAGGCAGAGAAGAGGCTTTTAGGATACACAGCCAAATCAGTCGAGAGAGGGAAAGTAAAAGAAGACCTCGCGAAAAAGATACACGATAATATTATCTATACAACCGACTATGGTGTAATCAAGAATGCCGACTTTGTGATTGAAGCAGCTACTGAAAATATTCCTCTCAAGCAAAAAATCTTTGCCCAGATAGAAGAATTAGTAAGTGAGAACACGATTATCACTTCAAACACAAGCTCAATTCCCGCTGACCGTATCTTTCTGAAAATGAAAAAACCAGAGAGGGCTACTGTTACCCATTTTTTTGCACCAGCATGGCGGAGTTTGGCTGTAGAAGTGATAAGTTGGGAGAAGGCCGACCCGAAGGTTGTCGACTACCTGATGTGGATGTTCGCCGCCACCGGCAAAGCCCCAGTGATGACCGGTAACGCTATTTGCTTCCTACTCGATCGCCCTTGGGACAACTGGTGCAACGAGGCAGCCTACCTGCTCGATCTGGCAACAGCCGCTGAGATCGACCATGTAGCCGAGGAGTTCGTCCCGGCCGGGCCTTTCTTCGTCCTAAACATGGCGAACGGAAACCCGATTATCCACGAGACCAACACGATCCAGATGGAGGAGGGAGCCGCCTACAAACCTGCCCCGATCCTGCTCTCCGTCCAGACTTGGAACACAAAGAAACCAGGCGCCAAAATGGAAGTCGATGATGCTATCCGGAATATTGTGCGTGACCGCCTTCTGGGCATCATCTTTTCCCAGTCCTTCGATGTTGTAGACAGGGGGATAGGCACGATCGAAGACCTGAATTTTGGCGCTCAGATAGCTTTTGCCTTCCGTAAGGGACCGATGGACTTCATGCGGGAACTCGGCGAGGCGGAAGTAAGCAGGATCATGAAAAAATTGGAGATGGACCGCCCGGGTTTCCCGGCGGCAAAGAAGCCTTATGAAGAGTACCAAAGGTTCAACCGGTATTTACTGGTCGATGATATCGATGGTGTTAAGATTGTCACTATCCGCCGTCCACAGGCAATGAATGCTATCAGCGATCAGGTAAATGACGAAATTATGAGTGTTTTAAAAGAATATAAAGATGACGCAAAAACAAAAGGTTTTGTCCTTACCGGATACGGCACAGCAGCATTCTCAGCCGGTGCAGACATCGGCAGATTTCCCCAGCTACTCGGCAATAAGGAGGCATCGGCCGATTATGCCCGTGGCCGTGCAAATGTACAATTGTTTATTGATCAAATGGAAAAACCAGTAGTTGCTGCTATCAATGGTTTAGTAATGGGTGGAGGTTTAGAGATTGCAATCCGTTGCCACAGTATAGTAGCTACTACCAATGCCAGATTCCAGTTTCCTGAGATTACCCTTGGTATTTTACCTGGCATCGGTGGATGCATTGTTCCATATCGAAAGTGGCCGAAAGGAGTAAGGGTTTTTCATGAAATGCTTTGCCTGGCCAGACCTGTAAATGCAAAAGAGGCAGCAGATATTGGGATGGTGAGCAAAGTTACAGATAGTTATTATGAGATGATCCAGGAAGCGGTAAGGGAGGTTAAAAACCTCCAAGGGAAAATAAAACGAATCCCGGATGGAAAGGTAGAAATCCCTGGGATAGAGATTCCAGAAGTACCAATGGCTGGTAAGTTACCCTTAAGTAAGGAAGCCGTCTCCATTGTTATTAAAACAATTGAGGATGGAGTAAAAACCTACCGGTTTGTAGATGCTCTGGAAATTGGATATCAGGGGTTTGGTGAAACTGCATGCACCGAGGCTGCGAAAGAAGGTATTTCTGCTTTTCTCGAAAGAAGACAACCAGTCTATAAAAAATAATTAAGTATATGAAACTTGATAGCCCGATTGGGTATGGGGGAGAAAGGAGGAAACAAAATTGGTAGGTATTACTTCATATGGTGCTTATGTTCCATGTTTGGCCTTCAAGAATAGGTTCTTATCAAGAGGGAATATATGCCTGATACAATTTTAGTAATTGGTGGAGGTGTTGCGGGAATTCATGTGGCATTAAATGCTGCGGAGTACGGTTGCAAGGTGTATCTCCTTGACGATACAGCAAGCATTGGTGGAATGATGGCAAGGTTGGATAAAACATTTCCTACCAATGACTGCTCTATATGCATTGAAGCTCCTCGTATGTACGAAGTTGACAACCATCCAAACATAGAGATTTTAACAAATACTGAAGTTCGGCGGGTAAATAAGACAAACGGAAGTTTTAAGATTAGGCTATTAAAAAAAGCAAAGTTTGTTGACGAGGAAAAGTGTACAGGCTGCGGTGCGTGTGTGCAAGCGTGTCCAATCAGTGTTCCCGACGAGTTGGATGGCAAGATTGGTGGAACAAGGAAATTAATCCATATGCCTTTTCCTCAGGCTGTGCCAAATGCGGGTGTAGTGGATCAAAGATGCCGTACAGGAAAAATGCGGGGACAAGGTGCGTGCATAGGGGGGTGTGTGGTTGACTGTAGCCAGTGCCGTGAGTGCCCTATAGCCCTTTGTGTAAAAGCATGTCTAAAAGAAGGCAAGAATGCGGTTGTTCTCTGGCAGTCTGACAAACCTATGGATATTGAGGTAAAGAGTATTGTTGTTGCAACAGGCATAAAACCGGCAGAACCTGAAACAGGGGTCTACGGTTATAACATTTACGAGAATGTGATAACAAATGTTCAATTTGAAAGACTCATGAATGCAGGTGGTCCAACAGAGGGCAATATCATTCGACCGTCTGACAAGAAACATCCACATAGGATTGGCTGGATCCAATGTGTTGGCCGGGGACTTAAGGAAGGGCTCCCTTACTGCTCAAAGGTATGCTGTATGATTGCAGCAAAACAGACGATCATTACGAAAGAACACGATAATTCTGTGGAAACTGTAATTTTTTATAATGATTTAAAAGCCTATGGGAAAAGCTTCTGGGCATTCTATAAAAAAGCCCTGGAGCATGGTGTACGTTATGTAAGGGCAAGGCCATACGATGTGTTTGAAGATCCCGAAACTAAGAATTTAACCGTCAAATACGAAGATCTGGATACAGGTGAAATCAAAGACGAAGAGGTGGAACTTCTTGTTCTTTCCATGGGACTTCTACCAGGGGACAGAAATAAAAGATTAGCAAAGATATTGGGTATTGAATTAGACGAATGCGGTTTCTTCAAAGAAAAAGAGCCCCTCATGGCCCCCTTAGAGACTAATGTTGAAGGGATCTATTTATGTGGTGGTGCCACAAGTCCAATAGATATTTCTGAATCGGTTATCCAGGCATTTGCTGCAAGCCTGAAAGCAGTATCGAGAAAATTAGAGCCAGAGGTTACATAATGAGTGAAGAAGATATCAGAGTGGGTGTGTTTGTCTGTAATTGCGGTTCAAATATTGGCGGTGTTGTCAATGTACCGGAAGTGGTGGAGTACGCAAAAAATCTTAAAAACGTAGTTTTTGCAGATGAGAGCAAATGGTCCTGTTCAGTTGATGCATTAGCTCAACTTCAAAAAGCGATCAAAGATAACAACATCAACAGGGTGGTTGTTGCAGCCTGTACCCCAAGAACCCATGAACCTCTTTTCAAAAGGACAGTAAAAGAGGCAGGGTTAAACCCATACCTCCTTGAATTTGTAAGCATCAGGGAGCAATCCTCATGGGTGCATATGAATAACCCTCAGGTTGCGACA
>JAPLKF010000119.1 GCA_026388215.1 Pseudomonadota bacterium
GGAAGAAGGGATATTCTGTGGCATATCGTCAGGTGCAGCTATGTGGGCAGCCCTGAAGATTGCAAAGGAAGAGGAGTTTAAGGGAAAATTGATTGTGGTTATAATACCTGACCTTGGTGACAGGTATCTTTCGACAGAATTGTTTCTCCCTTTTATGAAGGGATAATGTAAAGAGGCTAAATATTATCTCAAGGAGGCAATATTGAAGACAATAGAGGAGATAAATGAAAAGATTAAAAAAGGTAAGGTAGTTGTTGTAACTGCCGAGGAAATGATAGGAATAACAAAGGGAAAGGGGGCAAAAAAGGCTTCTGAGTACGTAGATGTTGTGACAACCGGTACCTTCGGTCCAATGTGTAGTAGCGGTATGTTCATAAATGTTGGCCATTCAAAACCAAGGATAAAGATTGGAGGGGGTAAGTGTTATCTTAATGATGTACCAGCATACTGTGGACTGGCGGCTGTAGATATTTATATAGGTGCTACTGCAATTCCGGATGATGACCCACGGAATAAGGTTTATCCCGGTGCCTTTGAATATGGTGGCGGTCATGTGATTGAGGATTTTGTGAGTGGAAAAAATATAAGGCTTGCAGTTACTGCCTATGGCACGGATTGTTACCCAAAGAAAAAGATTGAGACCTATATAAATAAAGATACCGTGAACGAGGCGTATCTATATGACCCAAGAAACAGCTATCAGAACTATAATGTAGCTGTCAACCTGACCAACAAGGTCATCCATACGTATATGGGTTCATTAAAACCAAACATGAATAGCGCAAACTACTGTAGCGCTGGCCAATTATCCCCGCTTCTCAAAGACCCTAAATACAGAACAATAGGCATTGGCACAAGATTATTTCTGGGAGGCGGCATTGGATATGTTTCATGGTATGGTACACAACATAATCCTGTTGTACCACGGAGCCCTGATGGAATACCGAGGGCAGGGGCAGGAACACTCGCAGTCATCGGGAATGCAAAACAGATGAGCGGGGACTTTTTAAAAGGGGCGAGCTTTATTGGTTATGGGGCAACCATGTTTGTGGGCATCGGTATCCCCATACCGATTTTAGATGAAGAAATGGCCTATCTCACATCGAGAAGTGATGAAGACTACTGGGCCCAGGTTGTGGACTATGGTAATGATTATCCAAACAGGGTGCCAAACAGCTTATGCGAGGTAAACTATGCCCAGTTGAAATCAGGGAGTATCTCCATCAACGGCAAAGAGGTTCCTGCCTTTCCTATATCGAGCTATTCAAAGGCGGTAGAAATCGCAATGCTGCTTAAAGAGTGGATAAACTCGGGGCGGTTTCTCCTCACAAACCCTGTTGAGCCTATACCAGGAATAGACTCAGGGATAAAGATGAATACCCTTGAGGAAAGGACACTGGAGAGCGTGTAGCAAACGCTACATTTTAAACTATGAACAGAAAAGCAATATCACTATTGTCCGGCGGATTGGACAGCACACTTGCAACAAAGCTCATATTGGAACAGGGCATTGATGTGGTAGGGCTTCATTTTGCCTCCCCTTTTTCTAATAGAAAAGAAAGGGAAGAAGGACTACAGGCAATAAAAACTGCCTCTGAGCTTGGCATAAGGTTAATCATCAGAGACAAAGGTGCCGAATATATAGAAGTGGTTCAGAACCCAAAGCATGGTTACGGAAAAAACATGAATCCATGTATAGACTGCAGGATATTTATGTTGAGAAAGGCCCGTGAGATAATGATAGAAAAAGGTGCAAGCTTCATTGTTACAGGAGAAGTGCTCGGTCAAAGGCCAATGTCCCAGCGGAGAGATACTATACAATTGATAGAAACGGCAAGCGGGCTTGAAGCATTAATCGTGAGGCCCCTTTCAGCAAAACATTTTCTACCCACTATGCCTGAAAGGGAAGGAATAATTGACAGAGAAAGGTTGCTGGATATAGCAGGCAGGTCAAGGGCTGTACAATATAACCTTGCGGCTGCATATAATTTAAAGGAATTTAGTTGTCCTGGAGGGGGGTGCCTGCTTACAGACCCTATATTTTCAAATAAGCTCAGGGACCTTTTTGCAAACGATAAGGGCTTTACAATGAAGGATATGGAACTACTAAGTATCGGCAGGCATTTCAGATTAAGTATTGATACAAAGCTTGTTATAGGAAGAAACAAAGGGGAGAACGAAAGGTTAGAATCTATGTGGTCATCTGCCTATGTGCTCTTTTCCCCTGTAGGATTTAATGGACCCAGCGGGATCCTGAAGGGTGCTTCAGATAAAACAATTATCAGCCACGTTGCAAACATCATCGGGTACTATGGAAAAAATAATGCCTCAACTATTACAGTGGAATCCAACAACGGGACACTGAAGAGGCACATCATTGATAAGGTAGATATCATGCCTGAAAGGTTTAGAATATAGGGGGCTCCATGAAGGTCTTTGAAGGTCTCTATGTATATCCATGGGTCTCTTATGAGGAAAATAACTGTAATACAATCTTTATAGATGGAGGGATCTCTGTCCTTATCGACCCCGGTCATGCAGCCCTTTTTAATCATGTTATTGAGGGTATGACAAGGGATAGAAAAATCATAGAGCATGTGAAGCTCATTCTATGTACCCATGGTCATCCTGACCATATCGAGGCAATTGATGGATTCGATAACGATGTAATAAAAGGAATAAGCAAGGAGGAGTATGAATACTTAAGAGACGGCTACAGGGAACTTTTCCTCATGACAGGTTGTCAGTTACCAAAGAAACCCTTTAAGATATTCCTCAAGGAGGGGCCGATACGATTAGGGGATAAAACATTTAGAATTATTGCAACACCAGGCCATTCACCTGGTTCTCTCTGCCTTTACTGGGAAGAAAAGAAGGTACTGATATCGGGTGATACAGTCTTCTACATGGGGGTTGGAAGGGCTGACCTGTTTGGAGGTAATATCAATGCACTGGCAAAAAGTATAGAACATCTTTCGAAGCTGGATATAGAGTACCTCATACCGGGACATGGAGAAATGTTGAAGGGGAAAAAGGCTATAAATAAAAATTTCAAGCTGATTCTTGAAGAGTTCTTTTGAGCAGATATTTATTTCTACTAAAGATTGTTGACATTTACCATTTTGTGCATATAATGAACTAGCACATCAAAGGATTTTCCCCTGCCAAAAATATCACGGGAAGGTAGATGACAATTATCGCCAGTATCAAACAAGATGTGTGATAAACAGGCTTTGTATGGAAAAGAACGATTGCAAGGAAAAGAGGAGGAAATAATTTGAAAATACCTGATGAGTATGTATGTGACCTGTGTGGGTATGTTTTTCTTTACGGGGAAGTTCCGGATATCTTTTGTCCAAATTGTGGTAGCAGCATGGTCATGAAAGAGATAAGTTACGATGAATACTTAGACGATGAGGTATTTACCAATATATTAAGCATGTAGCCGCTTATGGTGTAGGGTCAAATGAACCTTACAAGACGTAATTTCCTGAAGATTGCAGGTGCAGCAACTGTCTCTGGCAAGATTTTCTCCCATGAAACTGCATACGCTACAACTGGCAGATATGCTACCATTATAGATCTCACAAGGTGCGACGGGTGTAAAGAAGAACCTATCTCAAGATGTGTAAAGGCGTGTAGAAATTATAACAAAGATAGATTTCCAAAACCTATAAAGGATATAAAACCTTACTGGCCTCACAAATTCTACGAAGACTGGTCAAAGAAAAGGGATGCGATAAGTACCCTTACCCCCTATAACTGGATATTTATACAGAGGATACAAATTAAGAGAAAAAAGGAAATTTTTATCCCGAGAAGGTGCATGCACTGTGATAATCCACCATGTGTATCGCTATGCCCTTTCGGTGCCCTGAGCAAGGAGCAGTACGGCAATACAGTAATAAGTGATAAACTCTGTTTTGGAGGGGCAAAGTGCAGGGATGTATGCCCATGGCATATCCCTCAAAGACAGGCAGGTGTTGGTCTATACCTTAAAATTATGCCGAAATATGCTGGTGGCGGTGTTATGTATAAGTGTGATCTGTGTAAAGACAGAATAGCAGAGGGCAAGGTTCCTATGTGTGTAATTGCCTGTGAAGAAAGGTTGAACGATAACAAAGCAATGTTTTTCGGTGAAAGACAGGCAATATACAAAATGGCAGAAGAACGTGCCAGGAATGAAGGGCTTTACATATACGGCGATAAACAGAACAGTGGAACGTCTACCCTTTATCTTTCGGCAATACCCTTCGGGTTTATTGAGGCACAACTGAAATCAAAAAAAGAGAAATTCCAGATGGCAGAACAAATTCAAAATCCCCTTGATGAACCTCATAACCTTGCAAAATATTTTTTAATCAGTGCCTTTGCATCAGCCTTTGCTGGTATTGTTGGTGCATTATGCACAGGGAAGAAAAAGGCCAATGGGGATGAAGATAAAAAGGCATAGCATAATAGAGATGGTAGAACACTGGACTATTGCGTTATCCGGTATTATGCTTCTCTTAACAGGTATCGGCGAATTGCCTTTATATAAGAGGTACTATTTTATTTTAAACATACCTGGCCTCGGATGGGCAGGCGACTATTTTAAACATTTAAAACTCCACTATATTTTTGCTATGGTCTTTCTCGCAGGCGTAATCTTCCATATAATCTATCACGGGCTAAGGAAAGATAAAGGGCTTTTACCCAAAAGGGGTGATATAGGAAAATCCTTCAGGGTTCTTCTTGCCATGTTTGGTATAGGGAAGGAGCCACCTTCAGAGAAATATCTTCCGGAACAGAGAATAGCCTATATTGGTATGGGTCTCATTATACTTGTATTAACCCTCACAGGGGTTTTCAAGGTCTTTAAAAACCTTCCGTATGTCTATGTGCCACCACCTTTAAATGGGATAAACACACTTATCCACACACTATCAGCCTTTCTCTTTTTACTTGCCCTTATCGTTCATGTAGGGGTCTTCATTTTTAAGATTAACTGGCCCTTGCTTAAAAGTATGCTCACAGGAAAGATTGATTCAGCATACGTAAAAGAAAGGCACGGTTTATGGTATGAGAAATTGAAGAAAGAAGGTGAAGTGCATGAGTAAACAGATGACATTCACAGATAAGGTTCGGAAAGCCCTAAAAATTCTGAAACCGAGATTTGATGACCTTGCCGATGGTTATGCAGATTTAATAGATGTTGATGAAGACCGTGAAATGGTAAAGGTGAAGCTTATAGGCGGCAGGCTACTCTGATGCGGGGATTTTGCCCTCGGTCTGTGGGTTGAAAAATTACTTAAAGAGGAAGTGCCTGAGATAAAAGAGGTGGTAACAGCATGAGAGATGGTAACAGATTATATATTCTCAATCAAACTTCTTTGAAATTTCTTTATACAGCTTTTCAAAACCAATAAGTTTAGAGTATTGATATAGAGTCGACATTGCATGGCTCTCTGAAGGAATATTTGCCTCTTCAAGGGCAGCAATAGGATTTAATCCGCCAACCACTATAATACCCACCCTATCCAGCCCGACAGGGATTCCTAAAAGTGATTGATTTGGTTTGCCCAAAAGAATAACACCTCCAATACCAGCATGCACCATCTTCTCAATTAAAGTCTCTGCTTTATCCATACATACACTGGGGATTTCCCTGAAGCTTGCGAGAATTTTGCCGGAATTATGCATGAGGACACCGAGTACATCAGTCATCTTGCTTTTTATAAAAATTTCGAGCGGGTCAAGGGATGAACCGTCATAGTTAATAATGGATACGAACCTTTTAGGCCTTCCGTTTTCAATTTCTATTACCCCGCCAAATTTTGATATCACAGGTATTCCGGCGCTTAAAAATATCCCGTTCATCGTAATACTACAGATAGTACCAAGACCAACTGTTCCCTTCGGTACCAGAAGATCCCCTATTTCTTCATTTGCCTTAGCCATAACCACCCTTTCGCTCATTACATACTGTGAATTAAAAACCCTTTTTAAAATCTGTAAGGATTCAATCAATCTATCTTCAGGAAAATAGGAGATGTTGAGAATGGTATTGCCCTTCAGTGTATTCACATCAAAATCAGACAAGAAAGAGAGGGTCTCTATTTTGCTGATTACAAAACCAACCCTCTCTGAAACAAATGCATGTTGGAATTCCTTTTTGCCTTTTTCAGTAATCCTTCTACCCTTTTTCCCGAAATTTTTAGTCAACCCTCTCTCATCAAGAATCCTCAGGTGATATCTTACAGCCCTTTCAGTAAGCTCAATACCGTGGGGCTTCAGCTGTCTTGCTATTTCAGTAGAACCTAATATTTTTTGCTGTTTTTCCAGAATTTTAAGTATGCTGAACATTATCTTGTTCATAGTTTAGTTCCTGTTTCCTACACAATTCCATATGCAAGCATTGCTTTCGCAACCTTTAAAAACCCTGCAATATTTGCCCCGGCCAGATAGTCACTGCTTCTCCCATACGTCTCAGCAGCATCAAGGCAGGACTTATGAATACCCTTCATTATCATGAGCAGTCTATTGTCAACCTCTTCTCGTGTCCAGGACAATTTAATGCTATTCTGGGTCATTTCAAGACCTGATGTTGCAACCCCTCCTGCGTTTGCTGCCTTTCCTGGTCCATAAAGTACATTGTTGTCCTGAAAAACCTTAACAGCTTCAAGGGTTGAAGGCATGTTTGCCCCCTCTGCAACACATATACAACCGTTTTTCACCAATACCTCAGCGTGTTGACCATCAATCTCATTCTGTGTAGCACAAGGCAATACTATATCAACCTTAATACCCTGTTCCTTTATGACATCCCAAACGCTCTGTCCAAAAAAGCATACGGCAGGCTCATATTTTTCAGCATACTCGCTAATCCTTCCTCTCCGTATGTTTTTTAAGTCCATTACGTAGTCATATTTTTCCCCGCGGATCCCCTCTTCGTCAATTATAGTTGCATTGGAATCACACCATTCCCCTTGTGGCAAGCATTTCTGCTGCGAAATAGACGACGCCGTAACCAGTTGCTTCGGGCCTTATCAGACTTCCTCCATACTCCAGCCCTTTTCCTGTGAAAACACCTGTGTGTTCATTCACAAGTTTTTTATAGTATCCATAAAGATAACCAATTTCCCGGCCACCAACCCCTATATCGCCAGCAGGCACATCAGTGTCAGGTCCAATATACCTGAAAAGCTCTCTCATAAAAGCCTGGCAGAACCTCATCACCTCATCATCAGATTTTCCTTTTGGGTCAAAATCAGAGCCACCCTTTCCTCCTCCCATGGGAAGTGTGGTAAGAGAATTTTTGAAAATCTGCTCAAAACCCAGAAATTTTATAATACCAAGGTTTACAGAAGGATGAAATCTCAAACCACCTTTATAAGGCCCGATGGCATTACTAAACTGTACCCGGAATCCTCTGTTTATCTGTACCTCACCTTTGTCATCAACCCATGGAACCCTGAACATTATTACCCTATCGGGTTCGACTATTCTTTCATATATCTTTGCCTTCACAAATTCAGGGTGCCTCTTTACTGTAGGCACAAGGGTTTCCAA
>JAPLKF010000120.1 GCA_026388215.1 Pseudomonadota bacterium
TATCAGAACCCTTTGAGATAGAACCTTACGTCTTTTAAAACCCCTTTCTTTATCCTCATATCAATCTTATTCAGTATATCCACCTTCATATATTTCAACTGGGTAAGCCATAGAGGGTCGTCAACTTCCACATAGAGTACACGTTCATTGATCCTTACAGGCTTTGTATGGTCTGCCATCTTTTCTCCTACTATATCCTTCCAAAGAGGAAAGACCCTATATGCATCAATATCCTCTGTAAAGTTGTACTCCCTTAAAACCCTTTGTACCACTTTCTTTAATGCAAAAAACGGCATGCTTTAGTCTTCTATCCTCGGAAAAATAGGATTAATTTTATCTATATGAGAAAGGTCATCCGCAAAATAAAACATCTTCTCATTCTCAAACAAGATTTTTTCAATAGGCTTACCAATGCCCAGGGCATTCCATATTTCTTCAGATTTCTTCGGCATAAAGGGGTAAAGGAGCATGGATACTACCCGTAAACTATTCCAGATATTGTAAAGTACTGTCTTAATCCGCACATCTCCCTCTTTATAAAGTTTCCAGGGGGCTTCCGTATCGATATACTTATTGAGGATGGATATGATTTCGAACACATCCTGTAATGCTTTGTGATAAGCAAAAACCTCCATGTCTTTCTGGTATTCTTCTACCAATCGTCTTACAGTTCCCTCAACATGTTCATCCATACCACCCTTCTTTTCGGGCCTCTCTATCTTCCCCTTTAAAAATTTCCCTATCATCGCAACGCTTCTGCTCGTAAGGTTTCCAAAATCATTTGCAAGGTCCCCATTAATCCTGTGAACAATCGCACTTTTTGAAAAATCGCCATCCATGCCAAAGGGTACCTCCCTGAAGAGGAAGAACCTGAATTCATCAACCCCATAGTTCTTTACAATCTCATAAGGGTCAACAACATTGCCGAGAGATTTTGACATCTTCTGTCCTTCTATTGTCCACCAACCATGGGCAAAGATCCTTTTCGGTGGTTCAATCCCAAGGGACATTAAAAAACTCGGCCAGTACACAGCGTGAAATCTCAGTATATCCTTGCCTATGAGGTGGGCATCACATGGCCAGAAGGTCCTGAACAAATCGACATCTTCAAGAAAACCAATCCCCGTTATATAATTTGCAAGTGCATCAAACCATACATACACAATATGGTTTTCCTTCATGGGCACAGGTATCCCCCAATTAAAGCTTGTCCTGCTTACACTTAAATCCTTTAAACCACCTTTTATAAAACTTACAACCTCGTTATACCGAACCTCAGGCAACACAAAGTCTTTTCTCCCATCCAGAAGCCTGAGCAGTGTATCCGTATATTTTGACAACTTGAAGAAAAAGCTTTCCTCTTTTAACCTCTCTGGTCTCCTTAAACAATCGGGGCACAGACCATCTTTCAGCTGCATCTCTGTAAAATAGCTCTCACAGGGCACACAATACCAGTCCTCATATTCCCCGAGGTATATATCTCCATTTTCATATACCTTTTGAAATATATACTGGACAACCTTTCTATGCCTCTCCTCTGTGGTTCTTATAAAACCATCGTTGGAGATATTAAGGACCTTCCATAAATCTGTAAACCTGTGAACCATTCTATCTGCAAGCTCTTTTGGATGAACCCCTTGCTGCTCTGCCGCCTTCTCAACCTTCTGGCCGTGCTCATCGGTCCCTGACAGAAAAAACACATTGTATCCACAAATCCTTTTGTAACGAGCCATGATATCCGCAGCTATAGTGGTATACGCATGACCTATATGTGGAACATCATTTATATAGTAGATGGGTGTGGTGATGCAGTAGTGTTTATTCATTTATCCTCTCCTGAAGGGTTCAAGGATTCGAGCGGCTTTTATACCCTGGAACCCTTGACCCCTTGACTCCTCGAATCCTTTCACTCATGTTGTTATATCTTTTATCGGTAAGGTGATCTCCTTGCCGTCATCAAGTTCGATTGTCACTGTAGAGCTTAAGGTATTATGTTTTACAATCTTGCCTTCACCTTGAGGGATGGTTATCCTTTTCCCAAGCTTCGGAAAATCCTTCTTATAATTCATATACATCTCATACTCATAGGCAAGACAACACATGAGTCTCCCACATATACCTGAAATCTTGGCAGGATTTAATGCCAGGCTCTGTTCCTTCACCATTTTTATCGAGACTATTGAAAAGTTATTTAAAAATTTTCTACAACATACCACATTACCGCAATTACCAAGTCCTCCGACAATCTTTGCCTCATCTCTCACTCCAACCTGTCTGAGTTCTATCCTGATTTTAAACTCCTTCGCAAGCTCTTTCACAAGCTCCCTGAAATCCACCCTGCTCTCAGACACAAAATAAAAGAGGAGTTTCGTCCCGCCGAAGAGATATTCCGCACAGAGTAATTTCATAGGAAGCGCCATTTCTTTAATCCTCTGTTTACAAAAATCGAGGGCATATTGTTCCTTTTCTTTTAAAGAAAAATACTCAGAGACTTCCTCATCGGTTGCCTTCCTTGTTATCTTTTTTAACCCCTCTTTCTTTGTATCGAATGGTTCTGTAAGGATAACACCCAAACAAAGACCTTTATCAAGTTCACTTACCACATAATCACCAATCTTTATATCCTCTGGCACTTCCATCTCCATTATACCTGTCAGTGTGTCAATTCTTACGTAACAACACTTCATATCTACCTCATTATATGTAACATTAAATTTTCAAATATAAGCCACTTATTCACATTATAACGCATAATGCGAATAGTTTCCTGGATCTTCCTCATTGAATACTCTACCCATTTCAGGTCCACCATTTCCCATTCTAAAAGTTCCCTCACATCTCTATTGATTACCATAGATACATCCCTGCTCTGGTTCAATATAAACATATCTCTAAAAAGAGAAAGGAGAAAAGAAAGGTACATGGACAACTGTCTATTGGTTTGTGTAATCTTTTCAGAAATCAGGGTCGTATTTAAAAAGCTCCTGTTGTGCCCTATTATCAACTCTGTTAGTTTTCTCCGCAGCAAAAAGTTATCCTCCTCCATCCAGAAAAGTCCACAGCCGATACTTCCATGGGAGATGTAAGAAAATAGCTGAGCCCTCTCCTCATCCATATTGAAAACCCTTAAAAAATACTGTCTGAGATCATCACTTGTAAGTGAAGTAAAAGCAACCCTTGCACAACGGGATCTTATGGTCAACGGTATATCCTTTTCTGATGAGGTGACAAGGAAAAACAAATTGAACAATGGGGGCTCCTCGAGTGTTTTTAAAAGGGCATTTGCTGCTTCATGGGTCATGGTATCGGCTTTATCAATTATTATTACCCGCATATCGCTCTCATAGGGGTACTCATATACTTCCTCATTTATGCCCCGTATCTTTTTTTCTTTATCCCTCCGTATGAGATTAATACCAATTGAATTTTCACCTTCTACAAATAAAAGGTCGGGATGACTGCCCCGCTCTATTTTAAGGCATGCCCGGCACTCACCACAGCCATTACCTTTTTCACAAAAGATACGTTTCGCCAGTTCTATTGCCAATAGTTTCTTTCCTATGCCCTCCTGACCTGAAAATAAAAAGGCATGGGGCATCCTTCCCTTTTTTAGAAAAGATAAAAGGAGGTTTTTCTGTTTTTCATGGCCAATAATATCGTTAAATCCCATGTCTTTCTAAAAGCTGTTCGATCTTCTCCCTGATAATCCTGTGCACATCCTCTATGCCAAGTTTGCCATCCACCACAATAAACCTCTCAGGGTCTTCCTTTGAAAGCTTAATATACGCCTTTTCTATCTTCCTATGGAAGGCCATCTCTTCATTTTCAAACCTGTCAAGGGAGGAAGCATGTTTAGATTTCCTCTTTAATCCAACGGCTGCACTACAATCCAGAAGGACAGTGAGGTCAGGTCTTACACCTTTTGTCACGAGCCTGTTGAGCGTTTCAATAATACTGAGGTCTACACCCCTTCCATATCCCTGATATGCATAACTTGCGTCTACAAACCTATCGCATAGAACAATCTTCCTATCCTGCAATGCGGGCATAATCACTTCCTCCACATGCTGCGCCCTCATTGCCATAAATACGAGGAGCTCAGAAAGGGGAAAGACCTTCAGGTTTTGCTGAAGAAAAACCCTTCTCAGTGCCTCCCCAAAAGCCGTGCCACCCGGCTCCCTCGTTTTTATTACACCATATCCCTTCTCCTTCAAATAATTGTATAAAAGCCCTACCTGCGTTGACTTACCGCAACCTTCTATTCCTTCAAAGGTTATCAACATGTATCTCCCCTATCTCTGAACCCTTTCCATATACTGACCGGTTCTCGTATCGATTTTAACCACATCACCCTCCTCAACAAAAAGTGGAACCTGAATCGAATAACCGGTTTCCAATAATGCCGGTTTTGTAGCATTCTGAGCGGTATCTCCCTTTGCACCTGGCTCTGTTTTCACTATCAAAAGATTAACAAAATTTTGAACTTCTACACCTATCGTGCTCCCTTTATAAAATAAAACTTTTATTACAAGACCTTCTTTTAGATAATTCTTTGCCTCACCTAAGTTCTTTCCATCTATGAACAACTGGTCATAGGTATTCTCATCCATGAAATAATATTTTTCCCCTTCTTTATAAAGGAACTGCATCTGTTTTTCCTCTACATCCGGTACCTCGGCCTTATCACCTGAACGAAAGGTTCTGTCAAGCACGTTTCCTGTTATAAGGCTTTTTATCCTCGTCCTGACAAAAGCCCCTCCCTTCCCGGGCTTCACATGCTGGAAGTCAACTATAACAAATGGTTCCTCATCCACAAGAATCCTTAATCCCTTTCTAAACTCTGATGTAAAAACAACCACCATTTCCTCCCCATTTTAATGCAGTAAACAGTAGGAAGTAAGCAGTAAGGAGTAACTGCATACTGCCTACTTTGGAATCTATACCTTTATATTGAGCGCATCCTTTCGAATATGTGTAAGTACCCCTGCTTTATCCTCTGTTATAAGCACCATGTCCTCCAGTCTCACACCCCCTAAATCGGGTATATATATCCCGGGTTCTATTGTGATTACCATATTTTCTTCAAGTATGCCTTCTGCCATACTATTGATAGCAGGTGCTTCATGAACAGCCACCCCTACCCCATGACCTGTGCCATGTCTGAAATATTCACCATAACCTGCATCATCTATAAATCCCCTCACTATCATATCCAGTTCTTTTATTGGCATGCCAACCTTCACCTTTTCCAAGGCCAGTTCCCTTGCCTTATTCACTACAGAGAAGACCTCCTGAATCCTGCCATTTACTTCACCCACTGATATTGTACAGGTTTCATCGCTGCAATAGCCATCAACCTGGGCGCCAAAATCAACCATTACCATCTCACCTTCCATAATTTTTTTATCAGTTGGTTCAGCATGGGGAAGGGCTGCCCTGATTCCGGAAGCAACAATCGTATCAAAGGAGGGGCAATCAGCTCCAAACTGCTTCATCGTATAGTCCAGGTCATTCGCAATCTCCTTTTCCGTCCTGCCAGGATAAATCTTTTCAAATATTTCGTTAAATGCATCGGTCGCAATACCAATTGCCTTCCTAATCGCATTTATTTCATCCGGTTCTTTGTGTTTCCTGATCTCTTCAATAGCATTTCTTAACGGGATAAGTTCAATATCTGGGATGGCATCTGTCCATCTCTCATACAGGTCATATGTTGTGTGCATACTGTCAAAACCCATTTTCTTAATCCCATATTTACTGCACAGTTCTCCAAGTGGATTATTCTTCTCCCTTAACTCCACTATCTTTATATCCTTCGTAACTTCCTTTGCATGCGTAATATATCTGGAATCTGTCAAAAGTAAGACATCGCCTTTTGTAATGAGAAGGGCTCCCTCAGAACCTCTGAATCCTGTGAGGTAAAATATGTTTTCCATACCCCTCAAGGCACATGCATCTAAACCCTTATCCCTTATTATATCGAGGACTTTTTCAATCCTGTTTTCTCTCATGTCCTTCTACCACAATTTCTTTTTCAAAACCTTTTTAAATGCAGGAAATCTGCTTTTCCCCTTTGCATCCTTCTTAAGCACTGAAAGTCTTTTTTTATAAAAATCATTTTTAGGTTCCCTTTTTGCAAGTTTTCCATATATTTCTATTGCCTTTTCGATATATCCCTGTTGAAGATATATGTCTGCTAAGGTAGCAGAAAGAATCTTGTCATCGTCCATCACGGGATAGTTAAATGAATCTCCCTGTAAAAATCAAGCTAAATCGTTGAACTATTTCAACGGGCATGACCTCCCTTTTCTATAATCCTGTCCAACGTATCCTTAAAATCAGTAGAATCAGGGGACAATTCAACAGCCTTCCGTGCAAGTTTCTCGGCCTCCTGTAGTTTTGTATCCATTGTATAGTAAAGCCAGGCAAGGTTATTGTACGCCCGGGGGTCATCTGTCTTTTTTATTGCCTTTCTGTAATATTTTTCAGCATTCTCAAAATCGTTCTTTTGAAAGTAAATATTGCCCATATAAAGGTAGGCAATCTGCGATTTCTTTGAGGCTGTTTCATACTCTTTTAAGGCTGCATCAAGTTCGCCCTTATTTTCATAGCTCACACCGAGGTTTATATGTTCCTCCGGTGTCAGCGGGTCATGGAATAGGATTATTCTTGGAAGGCTACACGAGGATAAAAGTATAGTTATTATTGTCAGGCATATGGTGTTATAAAAAGCGTCCAGAATCCTGTTTTTTTCCATATTTTTTGTAGTTCCTCATCTAAAATAAGTTTATTCTCTTTCCGTCCTGAATTCACAATAATACCATCTTTTGTATAACCCGTAGTAACAATAAAGTGATTTTGCTGGTAGACAGAGATACCATAATCTACAAGAATTATCAAAGGTATGCCCTTATCAATATTGCTTCTTATGTCCTCAATACTGCCTGAATACTGCAAGGTACGAAAACCCAGCCTTTTTGCATATAACTCAAGGTCTATTCCAAGCACCCCCCTTGCCGAAGAACTGTAGATCTCCGAAATAATATCCTGAGGCGCCAGATTTTTACCGGTCTCTCCCCTCTTGTACCAATAGTTGAGAACGGTTGCAAGCGCTGAAGGCCCGCATTGAAAATCATCCTGTTTAAAAAAGGGGATATTGTTAAGTAACAGGGCATCAGTGGGGGGCGTTACCCTGATTGTCGCACAACCGGCTATGAGAAAAAATAGAACTATAAAAATGGTTCGGAGCACCGGCGTGGTGCTCCGTATGTGGTCTTGCAACATCTATGGTGTAACTGTTATCTTGTGGCCCGTAGAGAGCTGTACCAGTATAACAACAAGGATTACTATGACCAGAAGGGCAATAACTATCCCGAGTCCGTCCTTGCCTACCCTCAGATCATCCAGTTTCTGTGCGATACTGTGGAGTTGTTGATCGCTTAAGTTGGAAAGCCTTGCCCTGATTTCCTCGCCGGTGTAACCAAGATCCTGGAGCCTCTGCTGTATAAGTTTAGTTTCCAATACTGTCTGAATCCTCTGCAATTCAGCTGCCCTGTCGACCGGTGCCAGTGTCATCGCCTGAGAAGGTGTAAATGATGCTTCCACACGGGGTACAATGCCTATAATGAACATTGCAAAGACTAAATACCATGCGAGATATTTTTTCAATATACCCTCACCTCCTTTCAAGAAATGTGTAATAATATCTTCTTTAATTATATATACAGCGCCTCACCTATTGCAACAACAATTCTTTCCAACCCAGATACACCGAATAACGATGTGATTCTCCTTCCATACACAATTTTGTACTATGGGTTACCATCAGTTTCTTTAACCAGATAAAAACACTTAAAAAGCAGGCTTGAAACAATAACGGTTATCGGACCCACCCTCAGGATAACATCCTTTGCCATTTCCATTACTGTCTTCTTTCCTATCCCCGATACATCATATTTATTAAAAACGATTGTACATTTCTCCCTGTCAATACCTTTTAAAAGGATATCCTCTGAAAAAAATCTCAAGAACACATCAGGTGTAATTATCGCATCGCCTCTTATTTTTGTCGCCTCACTAAAAGGTTCCCATCTAAAAACCTTTTCATCAACCCTCCCTGATAGACCGTCAAGCCCGCATAAGACAAAGGTTTTTTCCGATAAGGGCGGTATAACAGGTTCATAATGAGCAGGAAATTTGAGCGGTTTGCCCTTCGCACCATCCGCCTCGATGAGAACCATATCATATATCCTGCCCAGCTTATCAATATCACTAAATGTCACACCGGTAAGCTTTCCCTCCTCAAGGGTTCTGCCAACCCTTATGAACCGTTCTCTCAATCCCTCTTTAAAAACATCCTCCTCCAAAAGCACATAAGGCTCTCTTGCATATATTTTAGTAGTTGTTGTTATTGCGACAGATTTGCCCCTTCCTGTTGCCTCTTTTGCAATATATTCCATAAAGGTTGTTTTACCACCGGAGCCTACAAAGGTTATATATTTTGTATTTAAAAGGGATCTTAAGGGGTCAATCCTTTGAAAATGCCACATAAGGAAGGGATTTTACATTTTTCACAATTGTCAGTGCTGTCTCTTTATCCTTTTCTTTTACAAAGAGTGCAGCATAGCCTTTCTGTAAGATAAAAAGACCATCATAGGCAGTATCTTTATATTCCTTTACACTATAATCTATACCTTCTCTTTCGAGAGCATCCTTGAGCATATCCATCTCAAAGATGTTCTCAATTGTATGAATTTTTACCCATCTATTTGGGTCCATTTCCTTTCTGTGTGCTTCCTTTATCAGAAGGTCCGACCCATATCTCTACATCAGCGTTAAACGCCTCCCTTGACATCTTTATATTGCAGGTCTTATCCTCTTTTACAAAGTTCAATGATATGTCTTTAAACTTGAAGCTGTTCACAAATTTCCACCCGTTTTTCACCATATTGATCCTGAAATAATTTTCAAGGGACTGCAATTCAACGTTGCCACTCAAAACAAGCACACCTACCCTCATCATTGGGGTCTCATAAACAAAGCTTTTCTCCCTCACAAAATTAAGTTCCTTTGGCACAGGTATATCGGGAAAACTATAAAAAACCTGGTTTGGAACAGCACCCTTAGGCTGGGAAGTTTCTTCCTTAGCTGACCCCTTAAAGATTGCACACCCTGAGAAAACTAAAGACACAACAAAAAGCATTATAATGACCTTTCTCATATGCTCCCTCCTTCATTTTTTCTTTCAAGATACGCATATGCACTATGGTTATGGATGCTCTCAAAATTTTCTGCCTCGATTACAAACCACGTGATATTTGTATCCTTATATAACATTTCTGCAACGCCCCTTACCACATCTTCCACAAATTTTGGATTTTTAAAGGCCCTTTCAGTCACATATTTCTCATCTTCCCTCTTAAGTATTGAGTATATATCACTACTCGCACAACCTTCCACAACATTTATAAGGTCCTCTATCCAGAAAAATTTCTTGCACCTTACGTCCACCCTCACTATGCCCCTCTGATTGTGGGCCCCATACTCGCTTATCTCTTTAGAGCAAGGACAGAGTGTATTAATGGGGACGGATACAGAGACTATGAACCCTTTCATCTCGCCAGAGCTATCCATAAAACCCAGGAAACCACATTGATATTCCAGAAAGCTTTGGGTCTTTGTTACCGGGGCCTCTTTTCTTATAAAATAAGGAAATCTCACACCTAAATGGGCTGATTCTGCGTTCAGCTTGTCCTTCATCTCTCTCAAGATGTTCGGGAAGTTTTTCATATTTATCATACTTTTATTGCTGTGCAATATCTCAACAAACCTGCTCATATGTGTGCCTTTATAGTTATGGGGGAGATTGACATACATATCTATAGTGGCAATGGTATGCTGAAATCCATTCACCTTATCTAAAACCACAATCGGGTACTTCACGTTCTTCACACCCACCTTATCAATCTCTATCATTCTATAGTCACTCATGTTTTGTACATCTATCATTTCAGACTTAATCCCCATACGCTGCATATACATTCTCTGATTCCCAAACCCTTACTTCCTTCAGAGAAATCATACCCTCCTTTATAAGCATTTTCAATTCATGGAATATATACATGGCTATAAACTCAGAAGAGCTTGCCCTTTCATGAAAGAAAGGGATTTCGTTTATATATTTGTGGTCAAGCTTATCCAAAACGTTCTTGAGATAACCCTTCAGGACTTTAAAATCAACAAGCATACCGCACTCATCCAGCCTTTCCCCTTCAAAAAACACCTCAACCAGAAAGTTATGGCCATGGAGTTCCTCACATTTCCCACCATAATTTTCAAGTCTATGGGCTGCAGAAAATGAGTCTTTCACGCATAAGGTGAACATACCATAATCTATATTTTGGGATAGTTAAAGTCAATAGAATATAAAGCAAGAACCGTTCGGAGTTTCAAGTTCGGCGTCCGGAGTTTGGCTCGAAGAGCAAGGGACGAGGGACATTTTTTTATTCGTCCTAATGACGCCTCCGGGTACCCACTTTTGGGTGGGGGACTGATGGTCGTCTATCGTCCGAGTGGAGCGGTCAATGATTTTTTCTGACTCCTGGATTATAAAGGGTTCCGTATCGTGTGTCATTTTTGGCTCAAGCCGAATGTTGATAGCTGATTGCGGATAGCTGATTGCGGGAAGCGCCTATTTTTTCTTGGCTGCCTTTTTTATTATTACATACCCATTTGTTGGGCCTGGAATTGCTCCCTCTATTATAAGGATATTTGTATCCCCTCTCACATCTATAACCTTAAGGTTCTGGACCGTAACCCTTCTTGCCCCCATATGACCTGGCATTTTCTTCCCCTTCATTGTTCTTCCAGGGAAGGTGTTTGCACCGATTGATCCGCCATGCCTGAAAAACTCGTGTGAACCACGGGAAGCAGGGGCCCCCTTAAAACCATGCCTTTTTATAACACCAGCAAAGCCCTTTCCCTTGGATGTCCCTATCACATCTACAAACTCACCCGGTGCGAACATTTCCACTGTAATCTCAGTCCCCGTATCATTCGCTTCTGCGTCTTCCGCGGTGACCCTGAATTCCCTGAGAAAAACCATCGGGGCAACCTTTGCCTTATTAAAGTGACCTGCAAGCGGCTTATTTATGAGCTTTACCTTTTTTACCTCATTAAAACCAACCTGAAGGGCATTATACCCTTCTTTTTCCACAGTCTTCTTTTGAACGACTAAATTAGGTCCTGCCTTCACCACAGTCACAGGCATTATATTCCCATGCTCATCAAATATCTGGGTCATGCCGAGTTTTTTTCCGAGAAGTCCAATTCCCATTTCTACACCTCCAAAAAGTCTAAAATAATAGTAGAAAATGACTATAAAGTCAAGCTTAAGAAAAAGGCGGCAGAATATTTTTTATCTAAATGCCCGGTTACCCAAAAATACCCGCGTAATAATCACTACAAATGCTCCTATAATTATTGATTATCCAGCCCTCTTCTGATTTTCATGGTAGATTGACCGGGTAACCGGTGTTGGGACCCCTGTCTTTTCCCCGAGCCTTATAATGGTTCCCCCAAACAGGTCTCCCTCATTCAGTTTTCCCTTTGTCTCTATATCCCTCTGATATGATGTCTTTGTTTCAGGGGGAAAATTGCCAGCCTTTTCTATGGGCTTATTCTCGATATCTTCAGGAAGGTCTATACCTAATCTTTTTGCTATTGAGACTACTTCTCTTATTACCCTTTGCACCAATTCTTTTAATCCCTTATCAGCTATAACCTCACCAAGGGTCTTCTTAGAATCGGCAGTTACCAGACCGAAGGGGGCTATAAAAACATATTTTTCCCATATTGGTGTATAGGGGTTATCATGCCATTCAAATCTTATTTTCATTTCATCAAAGAAACGTATGATTTCCTTGTTGTTGAAGTCAGGGAATCCGGGGTCATAGCCACATAAAATTATCCCGTCACCACACTTTCTGTGTAACCACGCCTGGTTTTTCTATATGGGTACCCACATACACACATGCAGGCAGGATAATCCCTTTGTTTAAAATGCCTCTAATCCGTTCATAAATATCAACACCATTTAACAGGGGGATAATAATCGTTTCGTCTTTAATCTTTCTCGCCAATGCCTTGATGACACCATCCAAATCATAACTTTTTACACAAATTAAGCATAAGTCCGGGGCAGGTATTTCATCTATACTGTCAGTGGCAAGATGAGGCCTGCATATGATACCCCTCTCTTCCGATGTATTTAATATCAGACCATTCTTCCTTATTTCATCTAAATGTGTCCCCCTTGCAATAAAAAATGCCCTTTTCGTTGTATTTCTTATCCGGGATAACCTAAGCGCAATCTTCCCGCCGAAATATCCCCCGACACCGCCAACACCGCAAATACATATGTTTTTAATTTCATTTTTGTTATTCAGAACCATCTTCACCTGCTCCTTAAGACTGTCTTTCTATCCCGGCCCGGCAGTAGTCCCTGAAATTGTTCACTCCGATAAAGAACTCACGCATCATGATTACCCAGTAATACTGACCCCTTTCAGTAAGCGAAAGGAGATTGTCATGTCTTTCTAATCCACCGATAAGGCTGAAAAAAAGGATTTCCGGCCATAGATAATGGTATATATTCACACCGTGCCTGGCCTTGAGCCTGCCTATATCAAAGCTCAAACCGAAAAGCTTCATTAAAAAATCGTATCGCAATCGTTCTTTTATCGAGCAGTCCTTTTTTGCTGTAACCGGAAGTGACCCTTCGTTTACCCTTCTGATATAATCCCTTACATCAAATGTATTCGCATAGACACTACCGCCAAGGTAACCGATGGAGCCGCTTCCAAGGCCCGCATATTCCTCAAAATTCACCACATACTCATCTATCATGGCATCATTTCTGGAAAAACACCATGCCGTTGATACCCTGTAATCGGAGGCGAGCATCTCCACTATTCTTTCATAGAATGCCCTGCCCCTCTCATAATCCACCTTTCCTATTCTTTTAGCCATTATATTCCGGGTTGAGGTCGAGACCATCAGAGGATAGTAGGTAACCTGGTCAACCTTAAGATTGATAAGGATAGATAAATCCTTTTCGAGGATTTCCATTGTCTGCATGGGAAAATTAAAAATCATATCAACGTTCAAGGTATCGAATGTACCCTGCGTAAAATGCAGCCTTTCTGCAATCTCCTCACCGCTCCCGTACTTGTGGTAACGCTCGATTGCCTTTAAAAGTCCGTCATCAAAGCTCTGGACACCCACAGAGAGTCTATTCACCCCCATGTCCTTTAATATCTCAATGTTCTCAACGGTTAGGTGATTGGGGTTCGTCTCAATAGAAATCTCCCTCAAATGGTAGGTTTCTTTGATCAATCGCATAGTCTGTGCAAGCTCATCAATCAGGATAGTCGGGGTTCCTCCGCCCACATAAAGGGCCTTAAAATCATATCCCAACTCCTTATACATTAAAATCTCTTTGCGCAGGGCGTCAAAGTATGCCCGTGCGAGCTCCTCCTCGAATGTTACCCTGTTGAATGAACAATAGGGGCAGAGCTCCTCGCAGAAAGGCACATGCACGTAGAGAAGTGTTGGTATATCATCCTTCTTGCGAGGAATGGACAGGGAGAGGGAAGGAGAGAACTGCAGATAACTGGCATTCTTCTTACGTGCAAAGTAAGTTATTAATCGTTCAATCAGCATAAATGTCTCTCAAAATGATATTATAAAATCAAAGAATGTTAAATCAGAAAATGGGAAGGGAATAACAACAACATCACCCTTTATAAATTTTGCCACGGCTTATCTTCCTCTGGCTTCAACCAATCTTTTCTGAGAGAGGTCTCACTGGCGATGTATGTATTTACTTGTTCCTTAACGGTCTTTGCTTTCAAAAAATGCACAAAATCCAATAACTCTCCAAGAAGCTGGTCAGGGACTAACTCAATTTCTTTGAGAAGTAATTCCTTATTGTTCATAAATTACCTTCAATATTATTTACAATATATCATATTAAGTATTTTTCGGCAATCCTTGCTACTGATTATATTTTTCCGTGTCTTTTTACTATTCACTATTCACCAATCACTATTCACTGCTTTTACATTGATTATGCCTCTTTTGTATGTTACAAATAAACTAATATGCCTGATAAGGAACTACTTAGAAAGATACCGAAGGTAGACGATATTCTGAAACACGGAGAGTGGAAAAAGCTCATTGATACGTACCCTGAGGGCGTAGCAAAGGATGCCCTCCGCACATCCCTTGATGAGCTGCGACTTACCATAAAAGAGGGTAAGGTAACATCCATCCTATCACTTCAGGACATAATCGAGGAAGTAAGAAAGAAAGTAGTTGAATCAATCACCCCAAAACTGAAAAGGGTTATAAACGGGACAGGCGTTATCATCCATACTAATCTTGGCAGGTCACTCCTTGCAAAATCAGCAATAAATGCCATCACAAATGCGGCATCACATTACATAAATCTTGAATATGATCTTACAAAAGGAGAAAGGGGCGACAGGTACGAACACTGCACATTCATCCTTAAAAAGCTCACAGGTGCTGAAAGCGCCCTTGTGGTAAACAACAACGCAGGGGCTGTTTTCCTTGTACTCAATACAATCGCAGAGGGAAAAGAGGTGATTATCTCACGGGGCGAGCTCGTTGAGATAGGAGGTTCTTTCAGGATGCCTGACGTGATGAAAGAAAGCGGGGCAATATTAAGAGAGGTTGGAACTACAAACAGGACATACAAAGAGGATTATGAGCGTGCAATCTACGAGAATACCGGCCTTATTATGAAAGCCCACACGAGTAATTTCAGGATTAAAGGCTTTACCCATGAAACATCAATAGAGGAGTTTGTCTCTATTGGAAAAAAACATAATATACCAACATATTACGATACAGGAAGCGGTCTTCTTTTTCCTTTAAAAGAAATCGGGATCCATGATGAACCCTCTATCCTTGAAGAGATGAAAAAAGGGTTAGATGTAATATCCTTCAGCGGGGATAAGCTCCTCGGCGCACCACAGGCAGGCATCATCCTGGGGGAAAAGGCATATATAAACGCAATGAAAAAGAACCCTCTCACAAGGGCGCTTAGACCTGATAAATTTACCCTCGCCGGGCTTGAGAGCACACTGCTACTCTATCTCGATGGGGAAACGGCAAAAGACAATATACCAACCTTAAAGATGATATACGAAGACAAACACACCTTGAAAAGAAGGGCACAGCGTATTACAAACATCTTAAAAAAGGGGTGTAAAAACCTCTCCGTATCAACCGTAGAGCTATACTCTGAGGTTGGTGGAGGCACCCTTCCTGATGTGTCGATACCTTCCTTTGGGGTCGCATTAAAACCGCATGCCATCAGCATAGACATGCTTGAAGAACGATTGAGAAATATGGAAGTTCCAATTATCGGGAGGATTGAGAAGGATACATTTCTCCTCGATATGAGAACAATACTGAAAGACGATGAACCGATTTTAATCTCAGGGATAGAAACCGCCTTCCAGGATGGTAAGCAGAATCCATAACATCTTCAACAATAATAGTTCGGCGTTGGGAGTTCGTAGTAATGGAAAAAAAATTCCGGATAATCTGTAACAAAGATGAAGTAAGGCTTGATGTCTTCCTCTCTGAAAAACTCTCCATAACAAGGACAAAGGTAAAAACATTAATAGAGGAAGGACATATCCGCATTGCCGGTAAACTGCCAAAACCTTCATCAAAGGTTAAAAGGTCCATGGAAATCGAGGGAGAAATCTTAGAGGAAGAACCCTTAACCCTCATACCTCAGGCAATCCCTCTCAATATCCTTTATGAAGATGAATATATCCTTGCTATCGATAAACCGGTCGGTATGGTGGTGCATCCCTCATTCGGCCATAAGGAGGGAACTCTCGTAAATGCCATCCTCGCATACCTCGGTTGGAAGTCGGGTGTCAGCGGTCAGACAGCAGGAGAAATCAAAACACTCGCCACTCGCCACTCACCACTCACCACTTCTGAGCTTAACAGCACAGGAATAAGACCTTTTATCGTTCATAGATTAGACAAGGGGACAACAGGTGTAATTCTCGTTGCAAAAGACACAAAGACCCAGGAGATGCTCTCAGCGCTCTTCAAAGAGAGGGGTGTTTATAAAACATACAGGGCGATCGTAGAGGGGATAGTGAAAAAAGAGGAAGGGAGAATAGAGGGCAATATCGGGAGACATCCGACAGATAGAAAGAGGATGGCTGTACTGAAACAAGGGGGAAGGGATGCCCTGACATTCTTCAAAGTGGTGGCAAGATTAAACGGTTTCACATACATTGAAGCCTACCCGAAGACAGGAAGAACACATCAGATAAGGGTCCATCTCGCACACACAGGGCATCCGATTGTGGGTGACGATTTGTACGGGAAGAAGGCAAGGAACATGGCCGAGAGGCCTCTCCTCCATGCCTATAAGATTGAATTCAAACATCCTGTTAAGGGCACGCTGATTTCAATAGAAGCACCAGTACCAGAGGACATAAAGGAGTTTGTAAAAAACAGCAAAACATTAGGCAGTAGCCAGTAAGTAGTAGGCAGTAAGTAGTAAGTAGAAAAGGCAAACAAGAATCAACGGGCAGCAGGTGATTAAAAACAGGCTGGATACTGGATTCTAGTGTCCTGTTCCTAACAGTTCTTTACACTCAGGAGAGAAAGGATGTTCCCTGTAGCACGACATCACAAAATGACCGCTTTACCATACTTAGAAGATGTGGAACGTCCCAAAGGGGAAACGGGCATGTCCGAAGTCCCCGCCAGAGCGGGGGCAAGTTTGCCCGTTTCAGTGAAGCGATTCTTAGAATGGTCGGGAATGGAGTGCCGGAGTGCGAAGGGAATCTCCTTCCACATTTCAAGAGAACCATCAATAAAACTGTAAAGCTATTTAAAGGACAGGACACTAAAGGGGATCGAAGACCTTTATGTGCAGTGAATTTACTTTTATGATTTTTTTTGAATGAGTTCGACGTCTACCTCGCCCTTAAAGGCATCATCAAGGGCTTTCTCAAGCCTCTGATAGTCTTCCTTCTTTTCCATTTCTATGACCAATTCCCTGTCATCAAGTACCTTCAATTTTCCAAACTGTTTTACAATCTCAATAACC
>JAPLKF010000121.1 GCA_026388215.1 Pseudomonadota bacterium
ATGCATCCCATCTCATTGATAACACAGCACCCTATCCTGATGTAATAGAGACACTGGAAGCGCTCAAGAGTCAAAAAAAGGCAATAGTTACCAATAAAGTTGAGGTCCTTTCGCTCAGAATACTTGATGAGCTTGGACTCATGAAGTATTTCGACATGGTGGTCTGCGCTGATACCATCTCAGAGCGAAAACCATCACCTGCACCTATTCTCTATATTCTTTCAACTCTCAATGTGCAACCCAGGGACGCAATAATTGTTGGAGACAGTGCAGTAGATATCAAAACCGGCAGGGCATCTTCAATAAAGACGGTCGCTGTCACCTATGGCTATGGACGAGAGGGTTTTCAAGAGGAAGGGGATTTTGCGATTAGCAGTCTGTCAGAACTGATAGGCATCGTGAATGAAATAACAGAAGGATCAGTCTCCAATAAAGGGTAGGGTTACCCCATTGCGCGGGTGCGTTGATAGCTCATAGCAGAGAGCAAAGAGCAGAGAGCAAAGGGCATGGAGCAGAGGGCAAAGGGCATAGAGCAAGGTCATTCAACAGAGAGCATAGCGTTATTTATGCTACTTGCTCTCTGCTCCACGCTGATTTAAAATAATGGATTGACTCTGGCCACCGACATTGATAAGTTAAACGGTGTTATTATAAGAGAAATGCCGAAGACGGGACTTGAACCCACACAGGCTTACGCCTACCAGACCCTGAACCTGGCGCGTCTACCAATTCCGCCACTTCGGCATTATTTAAACTTATATGGATATGATGGATATGTCAAGAGGTGATATGAAAATTTTTGAATCCCTGGATATTCTTGAGAAGTTTACACGTTCTGTTCTCGCTATCGGGAACTATGATGGTCTCCACCTCGGGCATCAAAGGATCATTGAGAAGGTTAGGGAGAGGGTAGCTTCTATCTCTGGGACATCCATATTGATGACCTTTGAACCCCACCCCCTAAGCGTTTTAAAACCTGACAAATGTATCGGCTTCATCACGCCTATTCATCTAAAAAGAAGGCTTATAGAGGAGAGCGGGATTGATGTCCTTATTATCGTTTCCTTCACAGAGGAGTTCAGGCTGATAACCCCTGAAGTATTTGTAAAAGATATACTGATTAAGAGGCTGGGGATGAAAAGCCTTATAGTTGGTTATGATTTCCGGTTTGGTAAGGATGGAATGGGTGATGTGGATATGCTTAAGCGTTTTTCTGAATTGTATGGTTTTTACTTCGAGGTTGTGGATGCCATTACAATTGATGGCAAAAAGGTAGGGAGCAACAGGATCAGAAGGATGATACAGGAAGGGGAGATGGAAAGGGTTAAGAAATTCTTAGGCAGGTCCCATATGATAGAAGGAAAGGTGATAAAGGGGCATGGAAGGGGAAAGGATATTGGATTCCCCACGATTAATATTGAAACTGATTTCGAACTCATCCCGAAGAATGGTGTGTATGTTACCGAGGTAGAAATCGATGGGAAACGATTCCCCTCTGTGACAAATATGGGATATAACCCCACATTTAATGATAGAGACCTTTCGATAGAGACATATATACTAAATTTTTCTGAAAACCTTTACGGCAGAGAAATTACACTATGCTTTCACGAAAGGATCAGAGACGAGATTAAGTTTGAAAATATTGGGGAATTAAAGAAGAGGATCGGGATGGATGTGGAGGTAGCACGGGCATTTTTTAACCCAGGTACAAAATTGTAGGGAGCAGGCGTATACAAGCCTTTTTTCTTGGACTTTCAAATGGAACTGTATGCCTTACTTACTGTTCCCCTGTCCTGATCCCCTATTTGCTCGGGGAAGGGAAGGGCGTGGTGCAAAATTGTGCGGTAATTGCACAGTTCCTTTTCGGGAGGCTCTTTGGATATCTCATTTTTGGTGTGATTGCCTGGGGTATTAATAGATCGATTCTTCAGGCTATTGGCTACCGTGAATTCATAATTGGACTGGCTTATGTAGTTCTTTCTGTATTTTTAATATGCTACGCCTTTTTTAGGGTCAGAACCTCCTGTGTTGTTCAGAAGCTGACTGGAATTGTCGGGAGGGTGAAAAATACGATACCTTTTTTTCTCCCTCTGTTCCTTGGTTTTTTCACAGGGCTGAGTTTTTGTCCACCCTTTCTTCTTGCCCTTACCAGCGCTGCGGATAAAGGTGGTCTGGCACAAAGCATTTTATTCTTTTTCATGTTCTTTCTGGGAACCTCTGTTTTTTTCATACCTGCACCCTTTGTCGGTTTACTGCGTAGTTTTTCAGTCATGAGTACGATAGGTAAAATGGCAGCAGGCTTAGTTGGTATTTATTATTTATATTCTGGTATAATCATGCTCGTGGTAGGTATCAAAAGGATATGAATCAAGATAAGATAGAAACTGATACTATTATCCCGCAGGTAAGCCTGATTAAAACCTTGCTTCTCATACTTCCCATGATGTTTCTCACGTTTGCAATTCTCACACAGGGGAAGTTACCTTCTGACCCGAAGAGCCTCTTTGCCATTGTAATTACCTACTTATTTATTAATGCCACATTCTTTATGCTGCTCTATACTGGAAAGACCGATAGATTCAGGGCCATATTTTTTATTACCTATGCTGTTTTATTTGTTGTCTCCTTTATTACCCATCTTATTGAAATACGGGGAAGTATGGCAATAAGCCAGGCAAATATGTTACAGGGAGAAACGCCTTTTTGTCATATTGTAATCCCCATGACTTTAATCCCTCTGGTCTTTACAAGGACAATCATCTTCCCTGGAACAATTATAGGAAGCTTTGCATCTATTGCGAGCATGTTTGTCCTCTGGATAGGGGTAACCCTCGCTCTTGGGCGTGGATTCTGTAGCTGGGGCTGTTTTTTTGGTGGTCTTGATGATGGTTTTTCCCGGATTCTCAAGAGACCCGTAATAAAAAATATTAATTTCAACTGGACATACCTGCCCTATGCTGTTCTTATTGCAGTGGTTCTGACTGCAGCTATATCTTTATCTCCTACTTACTGTGAATGGCTATGCCCCTATAAGACTGTGACTGAATTTGTAGAGGTCACTTCTTTCAAGATTCTAATGCAGACGATTATTTTTGTATCCCTTTTTATCGGCCTGGTAATTGTCTTGCCTATTCTTACCAGACGTAGGATACAGTGTGGACTGTTCTGCCCTTTTGGGGCATTTCAATCCTTCACAAACAGGATAAATGTTTTCGAAGTGAGGATTGACAAAGAGAAATGTGTAAAGTGCAAATGCTGTATTCAGGTCTGCCCGACATTTTCTCTTAATGAAGAAAGCATAGAGAAAGGAAGGACCCGTATTTCTTGTACTAAATGCGGTAAGTGCATTGATTCGTGTTTAAAAAAGGCGATCTTTTTTCATTTAAAAGGAACCCCTCTATCAGGTAACCAGCCCATATACAGGATGCTTTTTCTTTATCCTGCCTTTCTTTTTCTCGCCACAATAGCAGGTGGTACCATTCAGGACGGAATAGTGAAGATAATAAGGCTTATAACTACTGGTAGCATGTTTATACATTGAAGGAGAAGAAGCGAATGAACAAATTAAAGTCGATACTGGGATATACATGGGCTTTCATCGCTTTTTTTATCGTTCTGGCGACGTTCTTCGGAAACGAGCGTTTTAGTAAAGTGCTTGCTTCAGTTACCGGGATGAAGGTATCTCCATGGTACACTGGCGGCGAGGTTATAAGCGTTATAGACCATGGTACCTACAGGACCCTGATTCATCGCCCTGTTTTTGATGCCTTGATAGGCGAAAAAAGGGAAGGGTTTATTCAGATAAACTGGGAGCCATCAACAGGAATACCGCAGGTAATTGAAGAAAAGATCGATTATGATAAGGATAGAAAAGAGGATCTTCTCATTATATTAGATACTTCGACAGGTAAGGCAACTATCACTGCGTATAGCCCTTCAATAGTCTCAATTGAAAGAACATATAGACTGAAGAACGGCTGGGCAGTGAGGATAGCCCTTCGAAAACCCTCTTAATAAGCCGTTAGAAGAAATTTTAAAAGGTATTATCCCGGTAGACGATATTACCATCAACGATGGTGAGAAGGTTTTTGCCTTTCAATTTCCACCCGTGAAAGGGCGTGTTCTTACCTTTGGAGAGGAACTTATCTTTATCCACAACCCATTCCCTATCAGGATTGAAGATGATGAGGTCTGCTGCCTTACCGGGTGCGAGTTCACCGTAAGGAAGATTGAGAAATTTTGCCGGATTCACGGTAAACCTTTTTAAAAGCTCATTTAAGGTGAGTACCCCTTCCCTGACAAGGGAGAGGGACAGGGCAAAGGCAGTCTCCAGTCCGGAAATGCCATATGTAGCAATGTTAAATTCCACATCCTTTGAGGTGAAATCATGAGGGGCATGGTCTGTGGCGATAATATCTATAGTATTATTTCTTAACCCTTCCTTTATAGCGGCAACATCCTCTTTAGACCGAAGTGGTGGATTGACCTTTGTATTTGTATCGAATGTGAGGGTGGCTTCGTCGGTTAATGTAAAATAATGGGGGCATGTATCACACGTAATCTTTCTGTATTGCTTTTTGGCTTTGTTAATGGCTTCTACGCTTCCCCTTGTCGAAATATGGGTAAGATGGATGGGGGAGCCAACGTATTCAGCTATCGCTATATCCCTTCTTACAATTATCTCCTCAGCAATAGAGGGGTTTGCTTCAAGACCTGAGAGGAGTGATGCATGTCCCTCATGGACATAACCCTTTGAGAGGTCTTCGTCTTCGCAATGTGATATAGCAGGTATGGCAAAAAGCCTTGCATATTCCAAGGCCTTTCTCAGAAGTTCAGCATTCTTTACAGACTTCCCATCGTCAGATATCGCAACAATGCCTGCCTCGTACATTTCACCCATCTCTGAGAGTTCCTCGCCTTTCAGTCCCTTTGTTATTGCCCCGCACGGGAAGACCCGGCACACACCCTCTAATTTTGATTGTTTTACTATGAATTCCGTCACGCTTTTGTTGTCATTCACAGGATCGGTGTTCGCCATACAGACAATGGTTGTAAAACCTCCCTTTGCCGCCGCCATGGTTCCTGTTTTTATCGTCTCTTTATATTCATAGCCCGGCTCTCTTAAATGTGTATGGACATCGATAAGCCCCGGTGAAACGATATGGCGTGAGGCATCGATTACCCGTATATTACTTCCCTTTTCACGAATATGCTTATCAATCCTTTCAATGATATTTCCATTAATGTAAATATCGAGCTTCTCATCTGTACCATGCCTTGGATCGATGACCCTGCCGTTTTTGATAAGGATTTTCACGCTTCCCTCCCGATAAGGAGATAGAGAATTGCCATCCTCACGGCAACACCATTCTCGACCTGGTCAAGGATTACGGAGTATGGGCCATCTGCCACTTCGTCTGTAATTTCTACCCCCCTGTTCATGGGGCCGGGATGCATGATGATTACATCCTTTTTGGCCTTTTTCACATGTTCCTTCTTCAGGCCGTAGATTGTTGAATATTCTTTAATAGAGGGGATATAGGAGATGCCGCCCCTCTCCTTCTGTATCCTTAACATCATAATCACATCTGCATTTGTTACTGCCCTGTTCATATCATATTCCACCCTGACACCAAGGCTATCAAGATAGGGTGGTATCATCGTTGGTGGTCCTGAGCAGATAATCTCTGTCTTGAAGTGTCTCAAAGCAAATATGTTTGACCTTGCTACCCTGCTATGGGCAATATCCCCGATTATTGCTATCTTAAGACCATCTATTTTGCCCTTCTTTTCCCTCATGGTATAGAGGTCAAGGAGTGCCTGTGTCGGATGTTCATGTGCGCCATCCCCTCCGTTGATAATAGAGGAATCTACAATTTTTGATAACATATGGGGTGCACCGGGCATACTATGCCTGATGATGATTGCATCTGGTTTCATTGATTCAAGGTTTTTTGCAGTATCTTTCAGCGTTTCCCCCTTCACATAACTGCTTGTGCTTGCGGAGATATTTATGGTATCAGCACTCAGCCTCTTTGCGGCTATTTCGAAGGATGTCCTTGTCCTTGTGCTTGGTTCGTAGAAGAGGGTAATAACAGTTTTCCCCCGAAGGGTTGGAACCTTTTTAATCTCTCTTTTTGATATGTCTTTAAAAGAATCGGTGGTGTTGAGGATAAGAAGGATTTCTTCTTTGGAAAGCTCTTTGATACCGAGAAGGTCTTTTTTATCCCAGTTCATCAGATCCCTGCAATTATAACCTCATCCTTACCGTCAATTTCACTAAGCTTTACAAGCACCTCTTCTTCAGGATTTGCGGTGTAAAAGATACCGGCATAGTCAGGATGTATTGGAAGTTCCCTGTCCCCCCTGTCCACAAGTACTGCAAGCTGTATCTTTCTTGGCCTGCCAAGGTCCATAATAGCATCAATTGCTGCCCTTGTAGTTCTCCCGGTCTGCATTACATCATCTACAAGTATTATGGTCATATTGTTTACATCAAAGGGTATCTCTGTCTTTTTTATTTCAGGTAATTTTAGCTTAAAGATGTCATCCCTGTACATCGTTATGTCGAGTATACCGAGCGGTAATTCTATATTTTCGATATCCTGTATTTTATTCTGAATCCTTTTTGCCAGGTAGATACCCCTTGTCCTTATGCCGATAAGACTCAGGTTTCGACATCCCTGATTTTTTTCGAGGATTTCATGGCTGATTCTATTAATGGTTCTTTCTACTGCCTTTTTATCGAGTAATGTCTTGTTTTTTTGCTTCCCTGTTTTACCCTTCATTAATCGTCCATATAGATAGCATTTTGAGGACACTCTTCTACACAGGATGTGCACTCAATACAATCCTGAGGGGTTAATACAATGACGTTTTCGTCGTATGTTGAAAAGACCTCATAGGGACATATAGGGATACATTCTTTACAGTTTACACAGAGCTCTTTTGAGATATAGGGTCTCACTTTCCATACTACTATAATGGGTTTATAAAAAAAAATCAATGAAAACCATTGACCCTTGAAACCTCCATTTATATTTACAAGCATAATACATTCCTGTTAATATAAAAATAATAGGAAGAAACTGTGACTCCTAAGCAGAATAGTGGTAATGTAAATACAAAGTTGCCTGTCTGCTACAGGTAGAAAAGCATGATTATACTCGGTATAGACCCAGGTTTAGCCAGCACAGGCTTTGGTGCAATTACATGCGATAATGTAACCCCTTCCCTCTTTAAATGTGGTTATATTAAAACGTCTCCACGGGAGCATATTTCCAGCAGATTGTTCCAGATTCATTCAGACATAAGCCATTTGATAAAAACACTAAAGCCAGACCTCGTTGCGATAGAAAATATATTTTCTTTGGTCAGATATCCAAAAGCTGGTATATTGTTAGGAGGGGTTCTCGGAATCATATATTTATCTGTTTCTCAGAACAATGTATCAATGGTTGAAATTACACCAAGAGAAATAAAGAATGCCCTAATCGGGTATGGGAGTGCAAATAAGAGGCAGATTAAGGAGATGATACAAAAATTACTTAAGATTAATAATGTTTCATCCTTTCATGCCGCCGATGCACTGGCAGTGGCCCTCACTGCCTTTTACAGAAAAAAAATGTGGAGAAGTGGATGATATCCTATCTGGAAGGAAGATTAAAAAGCATCCATGATGATCGGGTTACGCTGCTGATAAACGGGATTGGTTATGATATTTTGATCCCGGCTTATGTCATGCATGAAATCAAAGGGACCACAAAGCCCGATAACACACTGGGTTTATACATCTCATATAACCAGACCGAAAGACAGCCAAAACCAACCCTTGTGGGATTTAAAACTGAACTGGACAAGGAATTTTTTGAGCTTTTCATCTCTGTTGAGGATATTGGTCCTGCTGTTGCTATTAAGGCCCTGATAAAGCCGGTCCGGGCAATAGCCCGTTTTATCGAGGAAAAGGATATAAAGGCATTAAAGCAGTTAAGGGGCATTGGTGAACGAAAGGCTGAAAAGATCGTTGCAACCCTCAGGGGGAAGGTTGCGAAATTTGCATTAATGCCTGAGGTTGAACTGCCTGTTGAGGTTGTGGAAGATTTTAAGAAAGAGGTCGAGGATGTCCTCGTCACCCAGTTGGGGCATAAAATATTTGAGGCGCGGAAGATGATTGAAGAGGCTATGAAAGGGAACCCACAGATCAGTTCCTCTGAGGAATTGTTTGAGGAAGTATATAGAGGTCAGAAAAAGTGATAAAGGAAGAAGTAAATAACCTGCCTGAAATTCTCAAGGAAAAAAGTGTACTGGACGAAGAAAACATTTTGAACTTAAGGCCGAGGCTGCTTTCAGAGTATGTCGGGCAGGACAAGGTTGTTGAAACACTTAAGATCGCCATAGAGGCAGCCCTGCAGAGAAAAGAACCATTAGAACATATTTTGTTCAATAGCCCGCCAGGCTTAGGGAAAACGACGTTAGCCCATATTATTGCAAATGAAATGGGCACGAGGATCATCACCTCTTCAGGTCCGGCCCTTGAAAAGGGCGGCGATTTGATGGGTATCCTTACAAATATGGAGAGGGGTGATGTGTTTTTTATTGACGAGATCCACAGGATACCGAAGGTCGTCGAGGAATTCCTCTATCCGGCAATGGAGGACTTTGCTGTGGATTTCATATTCGATAAGGGCGTCCATGCAAGGACCCACAGGTACAGGCTCGAATGTTTCACGTTAATAGGGGCTACAACAAGGGCTGGTCTTTTGTCTTCCCCCTTAAGGGAACGGTTCGGAATCACGAGAGATTTAGATTTTTATGCCGAAAAAGACCTGGTTAGTATCATAAAGCGCTCTGCTGCCATACTGGGGCTTACTATAGATGAGGAAGGCGCATACGAGACAGCACGGAGGGCAAGGGGTACACCGAGGGTAGCGAACAGGCTTTTAAAGCGTGTTCGTGACTATGCACAGGTGAGGGCAGATGGGCGCATAACACGGGATGTGGCAATAGATGCACTGGTATTAGAAGGTATTGATGAATGTGGGCTGGGAGAGATAGACAGGAAATTACTCCAGACGATAATCTTGAATTATAAGGGGGGACCTGTTGGTATAGAGGCACTCGCCGCAACGCTTCAGCTTGAAACAGACGTGTTAATAGAAGTGGTTGAGCCTTATTTGTTAAAAACCGGTTTTATCATTAGAACCTCACAGGGGAGAAAGGCACCTGAAAGGGCATTTGCCCATTTCAGCATACCCTATAGAAATAAATCAGATACCCCCGGTCTGTTTGAAGAGATTAAGAAGAAATAAAATTAATCAGAGATGGCGGTTGTTACTTGATTGACCCCATGATTGTTTTTAGGGAGTCTTTGCAAGAAAAATGAAATCGTTCAGAAACAGGGTGACGCTTACCGAGGTGTTCTTTCCTTTAATATCTGTGTATGCAATTCTTTAAAGTTTTTTGGAGGAATTGCATCTGATTTCCTCACAAGTTTTATTGCCGAAGATGGACAGGGGACTGCACAGACACCACAGCCTATACACCATTCTCTATCAACAATTGGCAGGTCTTCTACCATTTCAATGGCGTTAACCGGGCAGATATCCACACATTGGCCACACCCTGTGCATTTATCCGGATCAGTCTCTCTGAGAAAGTATGTTGCCATCAGTACATCTCTCGGGATTTTTCTTCTCCTTATTGTACCCACAGACCAGCAACAACAGCTACAGCAGTTACAGGTTTGTTTAACACCCTCTCTCGCATTATCTACAAGGTGAACGAGGCCTGCCTCTTCACATGAACGAATAATACTGAGGGTCTCTTGTTTTGTAATTTTTCTCCCGATTCCTCTCTCGATTACATATTCGGCGAGCTCGTCGTATTTAATACAGACTTCAAGGGGATATTCGCACTTCTTTCTTCCCATGAGAAGGGCCGTTGCCCTGCAGGCACAGGACACGAGGGCAATCACATGAGCCTGCTCAATAACGTTCTCCATCATCTCAAAAGGAAACACGGCATGCTTTTCAGGTTCTATATTGAGAGAGCCTGGAATATAACGGAATGCCTTTGTCTTTGTGGAGCCGTAGACTCCATATAATTCTTCTTTTCTGGCATATTTTACAACAAGTTCTGCCATCCTTTTTGCATTCGGGGCATCTATCCCTCCCCAGAAAAATGTTTGGGGGAAGCCATAACCAAATTGTTGTAATGCATACCCGACCTTGCCATCCTTTGTCTTTCCAGAAAAAAGCAGACCTCTATAGGCCAGATTTTCCAGCATTTTTTTTAATTCAATCTCCGGGATTTTAACCTTCGGTACTATCATGGAGACAGATACCGGCTCAAAGGGTATAACCTTTGTGGGAATAGATAATGCAATTTCAGCTTCCTGAGGGGTAAAGTTATCCCTTAAAATTATAAGCAGCTCCTCTTTCCGGGGATAACCCATCCCTAAAGATGACAGGTGCTTTGATAATGTTTCATAAATGTCTTCAGACATGGTTCCCTTTATACCCTATTTTTTCTTTAAATTTTACACCTTATTCTAAATAATTTCTACATTGATAAAAAGTGAACTAATTCAGTGGCGGTCAGTTTTTAATGGGGGGTTCTATTTCTTTGATTTCCTTGCCGGTCTTTTTCTGCCCTCCATCAGGTAAAGTATCCCCAGACCTCCACAAACCAGCACAATTATCATTGAAAAAAAGCTCCTTATATCACCCCATGAATAGAATAAAACTATAAGGAATACTGCAGCAATGACCAATAAGATTATTCCTTTTACTGTATTCCTTTTACTCAATTTCTTTGTGATATGCCTGGATTGATTTAACGTTTATGGCACCCTTACTCTCAAGATGTGCCTTGATACCTTCTGCAGTAGCCTTTGCTGCTGAAGCTGTTGTTATATAAGGTATTTTATATTTTATTGCGGCTTTTCTAATATATGAATCATCATATTTGCCACTCTTTCCAATGGGTGTATTTATGATGAGATTTATCTCCTTGTTATGGATTGCATCAACAATATTAGGCCTTCCCTCGTGCACCTTTTTGATCGGGGTGGATTCAATCCGGTTTTTAGTGAGAAACTTGTGTGTGCCATCTGTTGCCAGTATATTAAAACCAATCTCACTTAAGAACCTCGCCACACCAAGAACATCCTTTTTGTCTTTTTCAGTAACTGTAATGAGAGCTGTTCCCTTAACCGGTAACTTTTGCCCGGCAGCTTCCTGGGATTTGTAAAAGGCAAGCCCGAATGTATCGGCTATACCAAGCACTTCTCCTGTTGATTTCATTTCGGGTCCAAGGGTTGGGTCGACCTCAGGAAACATGTAGAATGGAAAGACTGCTTCCTTGACCCCGGTATGGGAGTATTTTTTCTGTTTCAGGTTTAAATCTTTTAATTTTTTGCCAAGCATCATTTGTGTTGCAATACGTGCCATCTGAACCCCGGTAACCTTTGAAACGAGAGGGACAGTCCGGGATGCCCTCGGATTAGCTTCCAGGATATAGACTATGTCATTTGCAATTGCATACTGAATATTCATAAGCCCCACAACCTTCAGTTCCACGGCAATTTTTTTGGTGTATTCATTTATTGTTTTTATGTGCTTATCCGGTATTGTCCTTGGGGGTATTACACATGCACTGTCTCCGGAGTGGATGCCGGCGAGTTCAATGTGCTCCATAATGGATGGAACAAATGCGTCTTCTCCATCGGCTATGGCGTCTGCCTCTGCTTCGATTGCGTTCTCAAGGAATTTGTCAATCAATATCGGACGGCCCGGTGATATGTCGACTGCAGCATTCACGTATGATGTAAGCATCTCATCATCATACACGGTTTCCATACCTCTACCGCCCAATACATACGATGGTCTGACCATAAGGGGGTAACCGATGTCTTGTGCCACCTCAAGTGCTTCTTCAAGCGATATCGCTGTTCCGCTCTCAGGCTGTGGTATGCCAAGTTTTGTCATAACCTCCTTGAACCGCTTTCTGTCTTCTGCAAGGTCTATGCTCTCGGGAGATGTCCCTAAAATGCTTACCCCAACCATCTCCAGTTCTTTTGCAATGTTGAGGGGAGTCTGTCCTCCAAACTGGATAATTGCCCCTATTGGTTTTTCTTTATTGTATATGCTTAAGACATCCTCAACAGTAAGTGGTTCAAAATAGAGTTTATCGGACGTATCGTAATCGGTGGATACGGTCTCTGGATTGCAATTTACCATAATTGATTCATATCCTTCATCACGCAGTGCGAATGCCGCATGGACGCATGTATAATCAAACTCGATACCCTGCCCGATTCTGTTTGGCCCGCCACCGAGAATCATCACCTTAGGCCTTGAGCTGACACTCACCTCATCAGGGGCATTATATGTTGAGTAGTAGTATGCAGCATCTGCTCCACTCACAGGAACTGCACACCAGGACTCTGTCTTTTTCAGTTTAACCCTTTTTTCTCTTACGTCTTCCTCTTTTATATTAAGAATCTGGCTTAAGTATTTGTCAGAGAAGCCATCTTCTTTGGCCTTTATGAGCAACCAGTCAGGCAGCTCCCTTCCTTTATATTTTAAAATCTCTTCCTCGAGTTCGACCAGTTCCTTCATCTGCTGGATGAACCATCGTTTTATCCATGTTTTTTCGTAGAGTTGATTGATTGTTGCACCTTTTCTCAAGGCTTCATACATTATAAACTGGCGTTCCGATGTTGGTTCGTTGAGGAGCATCATAAGCTCGTTGAGGGAGAGTTGATTAAAATTGCTGGCGAAGCCCAACCCGTACCTTTTAATTTCTAATGATCGTATCGATTTCTGGAATGCTTCCTTGTAATTTTTGCCTATACTCATCACCTCGCCCACTGCCTTCATCTGTGTTCCGAGTTTATCTTCCACCTCTCTAAACTTCTCAAATGCCCATCTCGCAAATTTTATCACCACGTAATCCCCCGAAGGGGTGTATTGATCAAGTGTTCCTCCGCGCCAGTAAGGGATATCCTTGAGTGTGTATCCCCCTGCTAATTTTGCAGAGATGTACGCTATTGGAAACCCTGTTGCTTTAGAGGCGAGGGCAGATGACCTCGATGTCCTTGGATTTATCTCTATGACAACAACCCTTCCATCTTCCGGGTTATGGGCAAACTGTATGTTCGTTCCACCAATGATCTTGATGGCCTCTACGATTCTGTATGAGTATTCCTGTAATCTTTTTTGAAGTTCTTCAGATATGGTAAGCATCGGTGCAGCACAAAAGGAGTCTCCGGTGTGCACACCCATGGGGTCTATGTTTTCTATGAAACACACAGTAATCATATTGTTTTCTGCATCCCTTACCACTTCCAGTTCAAGTTCTTCCCAGCCTAAAACCGCTTCCTCTATAAGAATTTGTCCTATCAGGCTCGCCGAAATCCCTCTCTCTGCAATTGTTTTGAGCTCTTCCTTGTTGTATGTGATGCCTCCACCAGTTCCACCCATCGTATATGCAGGCCTCACTACAACAGGGTATCCTAACTTATCCGCAACCTCCAGTGCTTCTTCAACAGAATAGGCAGGAGAGCTGAGCGGCATGGGTATACCAAGCTTATTCATGGTTTTTTTAAATTCTATCCTGTCTTCTCCTCTCTCAATAGCATCTGCCTGTACACCTATTATCTGAACACCATGTTTTTTTAGTATCCCTGTTTTTGAGAGCTCTGCAGCAAGGTTAAGCCCGGTCTGCCCTCCGAGATTAGGCAATAAGGCATCGGGTTTTTCCTTTTCGATGATTCTTTCAAGGGTGTCGATGGTAAGGGGTTCAATATATGTGGCATCTGCCATGCCAGGGTCTGTCATGATTGTGGCAGGGTTTGAATTTACAAGTACAATCTCATACCCTGCTGCCTTAAGGGCCTTGCATGCCTGTGTGCCAGAGTAGTCAAATTCACATGCCTGTCCGATGATTATTGGACCAGACCCTATTATCAGTACTTTGTTGATGCCCTTTATTTTTGCTTTATTCTTTTGTGGTGTGTTTAGTTCCATGGATGATTTAGTCAGAGAATCCTATCAAAGCCCATTATAAGTGTCAAGCATTTTGCGTTCCTGCTCTATAGAAATTATGTACGACAGACTGAAGGAGATTTTTTATAGATGAAGGCACTTTTCTATAAATTTTTTTAATCCCTCACCATATATATTGCCTGAGGTCAAAAATCCCTCATTGTGCCCACCCCTGATTATTAGGAATTCTTTAGGTGGGGAGGCGTTTTCAAAAAGAGATTTGGCATGCTCAAAGGGGATCATCTCATCATCAGGGCTGTGAATAATCAATTTGTGGCATTTAATAAAACCTAACTTGTGTATTGTCGGGTAGCTGAATTTTGATATGAGTTTTACAGGGAGCCATGGATAAAGTTTTGACCCGAGCTCCGATACCGATGTAAAGCTCGACTCTATAATCAGCCCTGCAGGGTTCTTCATTAATGCAATCTCTGCAGCCACTGCCCCTCCAAGGGAGCGGCCAAACAGTATAATTTCTTCGGGGGATTTCTGCTTCACATTCACCAGATAATTCCATGCAGCCCCGGCATCAAGATATGTTCCCCTTTCAGATGGTTTTCCATTGCTCTTTCCGTAACCTCTGTAGTCAAAAATCAGGACGCTCAGGCTCAGGTTGTGAAAAATCTTTATCGAATCCAGTCTGTGAGATATATTCCCTGCGTTTCCGTGACAGAAGAGGATCACCCCCTTTTCATTTTTTGCCGGAATATACCACCCCGAGATGGTGATGCCATCTTCTGTTTCAAAATAGATTTCCGAGTATTCAAGGTTTATATTTTTTGGGGTATGCTGTATCTCCTTTTCAGGGAAGTAAAGCATGCTGTCCTGTATGAAATAGGTCACAGCGACGATAATTAAATAGGATAGAGATAGAATGATTCCTATATTGATCAATGTTTTCTGTAATCTTTTATTCAAATTTGATCCATTGTAACACAAAAATCTGATGGCTGATAGATATATCCGTTCATTCTTTAAGACCAAGCAGGGGTGTTTTAGGCTATGATTACATAGTTTTTAGCTACTGATATTATTGCCTTGTGAGAAAATTCTCTTGACAAAAAGTTTAGATAAATATAACTTTGGTTGTGAATTTTTCCAGCATTGAAATGGGGTCATGAATGATTAAGTCTTTAAAAATAAGGTTTGTTCTCGTCATACTGTTTTTAGTAATATCGGTTATTTACTGTATGCCGAACGTTATTGAGCCGCAGGGCGTATGGAAGAAGTATCTCCCGTCTGATAAGATCCATTTGGGGCTTGATTTAAAGGGGGGCATGCATCTGTTACTTGAGCTTGATACAGTAAAGATGATGCAAAACATGGTTGACAGGAAATTTAGTACCTTCAAAGATGCCATGATTCGTGAAGGAATACGCTTTATGGGGCTCGAAAAGAAAGAGAATGCCCTTTCTGTTTTAATAAGAGCAGAGCAAAAAGAAAAACTTTACAACCTTGTAGGCAAAGAATTTCCTGACCTTAAAGCAGGAGGCACAAGGGCAGAAGGTGATAACCTGCATGTAGAGTTCCTTTTGCTGGAAAAGGAAATTACTAATATAAAAGATAATGCTGTCCGCCAGGCACTTGAAACGATAAGAAACAGGATAGACCAATTTGGAGTAACAGAACCTGTTATTGTACAACAGGGTGAAAACCAGATACTGGTACAACTTCCAGGGATCAAAGATCCTGAACGAGCCCTGGAACTAATAGGTAGAACTGCTCAGCTTGAATTCAAGCTGGTCGATGAGGAAAATGCCTCGAGAGTTACGGTAGGTGCGATTCCTGAAGGCAGTGAAATACTTACAATGAGGACAAGAAATAGAGAGACCAAGATTGCGACCACAGCCTCTATCCTCTTAAAAAAACAGACCCTTTTGACGGGTGAATTACTGACCGATGCACGGGTGAGAATTGGAGGGGAGTTTGGGAATGAACCGTATGTTGCAATAGAGTTTAACAGTGAAGGAGCAAGGATATTTGATAAGATAACTGCTGAAAATGTGGGAAAGAGGTTGGCTATTATCCTTGATAACACTGTTTACTCTGCCCCTGTAGTAAGGGAGAGGATCTCCGGCGGCAAGGCTTCGATAACCGGTGGCTTCACTATGGATGAAGCAAAAGACCTGGCAATTGTTCTCAGGGCAGGGGCATTACCGGCTCCAGTTAAAGTGGTACAGAACATAACTATCGGTCCCACATTAGGTCAGGACTCAATTAGAAAGGGTATAAGGGCTGCGATTTTTGGAGCAATACTCGTTTTAGCCTTTATGATTTTCTATTACCGTTATTCCGGTATTGTGGCAGATATTGCACTATTTTTAAATCTCTTTTACCTTCTCGGTGCCTTTACAGCACTGAAAGCTACAATGACACTTCCTGGTATTGCAGGAATAATCCTCACAATGGGTATGGGGGTTGATTCTAATGTACTGATCTTTGAAAGAATAAGAGAAGAGCTAAGGCTTGGCAAGACAGTACGGGCTGCGGTTGATGGGGGCTATGAAAAAGCCTGGGTGACGATTTTTGACTCTCACATAACTACCCTTATAACCACATTTATCCTGTTTATCTTCGGCACAGGCCCTATAAAAGGTTTTGCAGTCACATTGAGCATAGGGGTCATAATAAATCTTTTTACTGCAGTTTTTGGTTCAAAGGCAATCTTTGACTGGATTATAAGAAAATATAAGCCAAGGAGCTTGAGCATCTGATGAAATTTGTCGAGATAACGAAAAAGACAAATATTGATTTTATAGGGTTTAGAAATAAAACCTTCATCATTTCCACAATACTTGTGTTACTTGGTCTTGTCGGGTTTGTTATGGTTTTTCTTGGTAAAGCAAACGAAAGCGTTGATTTTACCGGTGGAACCCAGCTTCAAATCCAGTTCGTAGATCAGATAACGACAGGGGAATTGAGAAGAGCCCTGATCAATGGCGGTATCCATGATGTTCATATACAGGAAGTAAGCGGGACAAGAGGGTTTTTAATAAAGACAAAACAGTCTGATACAGAGAAAGAGAAGATACAGGATAAGGTAAGCTCTATATTATTGAGCGAATTAAAGGGCAAGAGCTTCCAGATTCTCGGAAGCAATATGGTAGGTTCAACAGTAGGAAAGACTTTGAAAAAGAATGCAATTATTGCAATTGTCATTTCCCTCATTTGTATTGTGATTTACATTGCCTGGAGATTTAACTTTATCTTTGGGGTTGCGGCAACGATTGCTACCTTTCATGATGTTCTTGCCCTCCTTGGTATCTTCTGGGTATTAAATATGGAGATGAACATACTTTTTATTACAGCCCTTTTAACAATTGCTGGTTATTCTCTCACAGATACCGTTGTTGTATTCGATAGAATTCGTGAAAATATGGCAAAGATGAAGTCTAAATCTGAGCTTATCAACGTTATAAACCTGAGTATTAATGAGGTGTTGAGCAGAACACTCATTACATCACTTACTACGTTACTTGCCATAGGGGCTATTCTCGCTTTTGGGGGAATAGTGCTCTTTGATTTTTCTTTTGCTCTTTTTATCGGAGTCTTTATTGGAACATATTCATCTATTTTTGTGGCGAGCCCACTGATTTTTTTATGGAGAAAGAAAGTTCGCTGAAATAAATATTTCCAAAAGTTCCTTGATATAGCTCTGAATATTTGGGGGTTTGTATGCTATCAAGGCTTGAAGATGTGCTCAAGGATAAAGAGCAGGAGCTAAAACTACATCAGAGATTCCTCAATTTAAAAACCTTTTGTGAAGAAAAGGTATTTTCCTCCACCAATCTGCCTTTAAAAGAACATGTTGAAACACTTAAGGGGTTGATAGAAAAGATTATTCCTGACCCGAGAGACAGAACAGAAGAGATGTTTTCAGGGGAGATATTCGCGCTCCTTAGCACACTGTATCTGCATGATATAGGGCTG
>JAPLKF010000122.1 GCA_026388215.1 Pseudomonadota bacterium
CTGCCTTTAAAAGAACATGTTGAAACACTTAAGGGGTTGATAGAAAAGATTATTCCTGACCCGAGAGACAGAACAGAAGAGATGTTTTCAGGGGAGATATTCGCGCTCCTTAGCACACTGTATCTGCATGATATAGGGCTGGTAAAGAGCTATAAATGGAGTTCTAATGTAGAGATACTGGATAATCTGGGTATTTCCAATAAAAAGGTTTTTTTGAATTATGAGATAGGGAAGATATTAGATTTTCCAGAAAAGGCGATAGAGATAATAAACTATTTAAGTTTTTCTGATATTGTGAAAAAAATCCCGATAGAATGTGAGATTGTGGAAGATGGTAAGAGGGCAATAATAAGAAATACAAAGGTTATCAAACATGTTTTTAATTTTTCTCATATGCTGGTGGATATCTTCTATTCTGATCAGAGGTATCTCAGTCTTAAGAGATACAAAGAACCACAACTGGTGTTGAGGAGTTGCAATACACAACTTGATGTAGACAGCAGGGATGGAATTATCTATGTCAAGTATAATGCCCAATTTCCCTATGAGTTACATGTATTAGAGAGTGCAAAACAATACATAGTAAATATGTTTAATAATTTTAAAAACAATGTAAATGGCAGACTGGGATTCCAGTATAGAGATATTATCTGGGATATAACGAGTGATTTCAATTATGATAGAGAGACATACGAGTTGGCGAAGTTTTCCCCGTACGATGAGCCTGAAGGCCCGCCGTTTAAGAGATGGGAAGAAGCATCGTTGATACTTGACAGGCTGTTTAATTTTCGCCATGTAATAGTTGTGGGAGATGCTGCGACAGGTAAGACTATGGTTTTAAGGTCCTTTATCATTCCACAGATTTTTTCTGTAAGCCCTAATGTGTTTTATTGTGAATTATGGGAAAAACCGGTAAGTGAGTTGAGGGATATAATATGCAAAAGACACGATGTTTTAAGTTATTCAGGACTGGATATTATTTCTATATGCAAAAACCTTTCTGTAGAAGGCCCTTGTTTCTTTGTGATAGATGCCTGCGAGAAACTTGTAGGTATGGACGCAAGAGAAAAGGAAAAGCTCGAAAGGTTCATAAACTTTTGTCTGGATCAGGATAATGTGTACCTGATTGTTTCGGGAGATAAGGAAACATTTTTTGAATGGTACATGCCCTTCAACAGGATGAATATTGCTGCTATTTATGAAATTAAACCAATGAAAGGAACAAAAACCCAGAATACATATGGAGAAGAAAGGATTTTCTGGGATACCAGTGAGTATTATAAACCGATTGAATTTCAACTATTGCAAGCCAACTTAAGCCTGGAAAAGGTCTTAGAAGATATGCTGAGGGAGGTAAAAGATAAGAGAGAATTCAGGGAAATAGTTGCTTCCCTTGTTGACAGGAATGAAAAGTATTTGAAAAGGCATACCCTTGAGAACATCTTTTTTGAAACGTATGCCCCTCATGAGAGGATTCTTGATTATATAAATCTTTTAAAAGAAAAGGATGTCCTGAAAGAGATTGAATCTTCGGGCTCAACCTATTATTCCCTGACAAGTAGATACTTAAAGGAACCCCTTTACAGGGTTTTAAAACTCGGTGAATTTGAAGAAAAAAAGAAGGTAAGGAATATACTTCAAAATTCTATTATTAATGAGACATTTCTTGATGGTGAAACACTGAAAATCGTAGAGAAGTTTCGGGACAAGATGGTGTTTTCAAAAGAGGAGATGGGGTTGATTCTTGGAAGTCTCGTTTTACAATCCTATGAATATGTATATTTCTTAGAAAAGGCAAAAAGGGATGGTAAGGGTATAGATATTCAGCATATCTTAAAATTGATTCACGTGGATGATGCAGAGAAGAGAAGGGAGGCAATAGAATTATTAGTGGAGATACAGGATAAGAATATGATAAATCCCTTACTCCTCCATTTGAAGAAAGAAGATGTATTAGAGATAAAGGACCTTTTGATAAAAGGGATAGAACTTACAGGAAAAAAGAAAGCAATTGTTGCCATAATGAATACTTTAAAGGAAATAGGTGATAGGCAATTAAGGTTAAAAGCGATAGAGCTTTTCTATTCATTGTTTGGCAAAGGCGGAGAAAAACTACTTATCGATATTAAAGAGACGGAAGATGACCCCATAATTTTGAATAGAATCGACAGTCTTTTATCAACATTTAAGGAATCTGGCTAATCCCATGCATGTAAGGTCTTAATACTTCAGGGATTGTTATAGAACCATCACTCTTCTGAAAATTTTCCATTATTGCCATTACTGTTCGGCCCACGGCAAGACCTGAACCATTCAGGGTATGAACAAAATCTATCTTACCACCAGTTTTTCTATACCTGATTTTTGCCCTCCTTGCCTGAAAACTTTCAAAATTACTGCATGATGATATTTCTCTATATATATTTTGCCCTGGTAACCATACCTCTATGTCGTAGGTTTTTGAGGCTGAAAATCCGAGGTCACCTGTACATAGCATGGAAACCCGGTAATGGATCCTTAATTGCTTCAACACATTTTCTGCATCTTGGAGAAGCCCTTCAAGTTCTTGGTAAGATTTTTCAGGATGGGCGAACTTTACGATTTCTACTTTGTTGAACTGGTGTTGTCTTGTGAGCCCCCTTGTGTCTTTTCCATGAGCCCCTGCTTCCTTTCTAAAACAGGGCGTATAAGAAACATATTTGAGGGGGAGTTCGTCTTCCCTTAGAATTTCATCGCGATGAATATTGGTAACAGGGACCTCAGCAGTTGGAATGAGAAAATAGTCAAGACCTTCGAGTTTAAACAATTCTTCTTCAAATTTAGGAAGTTGACCTGTACCAGTCATTGTTTCCCGGTTGACCATAAATGGTGGTAGGACTTCGATATAGCCCTCTTTTGTATGGAGGTCAAGCATAAAATTGATTAATGCCCTTTCAAGAAGGGCCCCGAGGGATTTATAAAGGGTAAACCTTGACCCTGTTATTTTCGCTGCCCTTTTGAAATCTAAAATATCGAGTTTTTCACCAATATCCCAGTGGGCAAGGGGCTGGAAGTCAAATGCAGGTTTTTCTCCCCACACCCTTACAACCTTGTTTTCTTCATCACCCTTACCAACAGGTACTGTGCTATGAGGTATATTGGGCATCATAAGAAGCCTATCTTCCCATTCTTTTTCTACAACCCTTAGCTGTTGTTCTATATTTTCAATAGTTTTTCCAAGCATTCTCAGGTGTTCTATTTTATCTGAAGGGTTAAAGCCCCCTTTCTTTAATCTTGCTATTTCGTCGGAGAGCTCGTTTTTCTCGTTTTTCATTTTCTCCGTTTCCTGAATAAGTTTCCTTCTTTTTTCATCAATATTGATGAGCGCTTCTATATCAAACTCAACCCCTCTTTTTTTCAGGCTTTCATATACTATCTCTGGTTTTTCCCTGATAATTCGTGGGTCAATCATTTAATCCTCCATCAAGTCTTTGTTAAATTCGATCGGCATGTAGGTATAAATTAAACCATTTATTGTATAGACAGGCTGTCCTTCCACAAGAAATTGGACCTTTTTAATATCTTTGAAACTTGAAAGGAAGGAATTTATTATTGCATATGTCATTGTAATTTCTTTTGCTGTTCTCGCTTTTGCATTCAGGATATCCTTTGAAAAATTTAAGTACATGATACCATCCCCATCTGTTGCCAGTTCATATAGTTTGAGGTTATCGGGTACACATTTTTCTTTTTTTAACTCCTTTATTATTATATCAGCTTTTTCTTGTTCTGATATCCTGGGTTTAATTTCCAGGGCCTTTTTCCCGAGTTTCTCCTGATTTACTGGGTAAAATACGAACACAGCATCTTTTTCAATTGGTGCAATATACCTTTTAGATTCAATAATTATCGTATTTTTCTTATATGTAATTATGAGTGTAGCAACAAGTATAGCCAGCAGAATAAATATTATAGTGAGTTTTCTGGAACTAACCGGTCTATTTATAATATTGATTAGACGTTTTATCTTTTCACTCTTCGCCATTCATTTCTTTTAAGGGCTCAAGGATGTTTCTTGAACCCTGTCTCCTCATTTTTAAAGATATTTAAGAATTCCCGTGATTTCAGAACCCTGAAGATGGGGTATATTGCAGAATTTCTGTATGCTTCGATGAATGCCTGGTGGATTTCCTTTTTGTATGCTGCGCTTAAATCTTCAAGGATTATCGTATAAAAATCATGGCACACTGCATCAAAGGCAGTGGCAAGGACACAGAAATGTGTGTTAATCCCTCCAACTGCAACCGTATCAATTTTCATAGTCCTTAAGGTCTGGTCAAGGTCTGTTTTAAAAAAGGCACTGAACCTTCTTTTTTCAATTACTATATCAGTATTTTGGGGTTCGAGGTCTGAAAGCGGGTGTGTTCCTTTTGTTCCTCTTATAGCGTGGGGTTTCATCCTCCCCTTAAATATAAAATCGTTTTCCATGAAACTGTCACAGGCAAATATAACAGGTATTGAAAGGTTCCGGCATGTTTTCAAAAAGTCCCTTACGTGGGGTATAATCTTTTCTTCTTCCCTTTCTCCCTTTCTATTTTCGCCATAATTACCTTCAAGCATATCAACAATAATTACCGCAGGGTTCACCTTTTGTCTCCCTTCAGGTTTTTGAGAAAAAGCCTTGAAAAATTATCGCATAAATTCAATGCAAGTTCTTCTACCTTTTTGTGCTTGATGGTTGCTATTTTTTTTATAGTTAATTTTACAAACCAGGGTTCGTTTCTTTTTCCTCTGTATGGACTGGGTGTTAAAAATGGTGCATCAGTTTCTGCGAGCAACCTGTCAACCGGTGTATACCTTACAACATCTATTAATTTTTGTGTGTTGCTGTAGGTTATCGTTCCAGGTATAGATATATAGAAACCCATGTCAAGGACCTTCTTTGCTGTGTCAAGGTCATAGGAAAAACAATGGATGACACCTCCCGTACTACCATTATTTGATTCTTTTAGAATTTTCAATGTTTCCTCTTTTGCATTTCTTGAATGGACTATTATAGGGAGGCCAGCTTTCTTTGCAAGCTCTAATTGTCCTGTAAATGCCTTGATTTGTGAATCCCTCGGGGAATAGTTCTTAAAAAAGTCGAGTCCTATCTCCCCATAGGCGACAATTTTTTTGTGATTGAGATAAGGCCTTATCTTCTCTGCCAGGCTATTGTTATAATCCTTGCCATTGTGAGGATGTATGCCAATAGCACCGTAAATACTGGGATGTTTGTTTAAGATTTCTATTACCTTTTTGAAGTATCTTTCTTCAGTACCAACAGTAAGGATATAAACTAACCCTTCTTGTATGCACCTTTTTATAACTTCTTCTCTATCCTTATCAAATGATTCCATTTCCAGATGGCAGTGGGAATCTATAAACATAGATGTTTTATAACATATTCAATGTTAAGTGTTAAGTATTGTCTGTTAAGAATAGCTATTTATTCGATTTTTTTGACTCAATACCTATATATTAACTTTTTCCTGTTTTCAAATGGTATTATTCTTTATAAAATATTGATAATCATTGGAAGGAAAATATTATGGGATTGATAAATATTATAGATAAGAATGTTAAGCTCATTATGGTCGGTGGGAAAGGAGGGGTTGGTAAGACAACATGCGCTTCTGCCATTTCTTTAAAAATTGCCATGGATGGCAGGAAAGTCCTTATAATTTCGAGTGATCCAACCCCATCTCTTTAGATATTTTTGAAGTAACTATTGGAAGTGAGGAGGTAAGGATTAATAACAGATACGAATTGTATGGTTTAGAAATTACAAGAGATGTTGTCCTAACTAAATGGAAGGAAAGGTTTGGTCCTGAGATTTATGAGGTAATTTCATCTTTTGCAGATGTGGATTATGATTTTGTAATTGTAACAATACCGGAAGCCCTTGGGGTTAAGTTGACTGACAGGGTGATAAAGGACTTTGAAGAGAAAGGATTGAAGGTGGAAAATATAATTATTAATTATGTCGTGAGGGATGAAGATTGTGAGTTCCATAAGTTACGTAAAAAAATGCAGGAGGGTTATATTAATTTCATAGGAAATACATATAGCAATGCAAATATTGCTAAACCTTACCTGTCCCCAAAAGAGGTGAAGGGAATAGAGAGCATAGGAGATGTTTCTAAAGCATTGTTTGATAATGGTGAGGTTTGAGCATAGAACAGTTTATGGATTTTAGCAAAGACCAATAAAGTGTTGAATGAGGTAATAATTTGCGGATAACCGGTGGGTATTTGAAAGGTAAGAACATTGCTATTCTGAATGATGGAACAGCGAGGTATACTTCTTCAAAGATAAGGGAAGCAGTATTTGACCTTATAGGTGATGTAAAAGATAGTAAGGTTCTGGATTTATTTGCAGGTTCAGGATCATTTGCCATCGAGGCCTTAAGTAGAGGTGCCATTTTTGCAACATGTGTGGAGAAGGAAAAAGGCATGACCGTTGTGTTAAAAAAAAATCTTGAACATTTATCTCTAAATAAATATTGCCATGTACTGAATATGGATGTAAGATATGCCATCCGTTTTCTTTATAAAAAGGCATATAGCTATGATATAATTTTTATGGACCCTCCCTATGAAAGGGGTTACATTTTTAAAACCATGGCACTATTCAAAAATAATATTATATATGATAGAAATACAATCTTCATTTTAGAGTACTCAAAAAGGAAAGTCCTGAATTTATCAGACTTGGATGGCTGGGATGAAGTGGTAACTAAAAGATATGGAGATACTAATATTAAAATAGTCAGGATTGGTGAGCATATTATTTAAAGGAGTTTTAGATGAAAAAGAAGATAGCAGTTTATCCTGGTTCTTTTGATCCTATTACGAATGGGCATCTGGATATTCTGATGAGAGGTCTCGAACTCTTTGATAAGGTTATTGCCGCAGTTGCATACAATATTGATAAAAATGCGCTTTTCACAGTGGAAGAAAGGATGGATTTAATAAAAAAATCTGTAAATGACAATAACCGTGTATTGGTAGACAGCTTTGATGGTTTGCTCGTAGATTATGTAAAAAGGGTAGACGCAAGATTTGTAATAAGAGGCTTGAGGGCAATGAGTGACTTTGAATATGAGTTTCAGATGGCATCAATGAATAGAAATTTAAATAAGGAAATGGATACTATCTTTATGATGACGAGCAAAGATTATTTCTTTATCAGTTCAAGAACAATAAAAGAGGTTGCAGGGTTTGGGGGGTGCATAACAGGGCTTGTTCCCGAGATAGTTGAAAAAAGATTGAAGGAGAAGTTTTCTATAAAATGAGGAAGGCTTATCTAACAATAGGTTTTGTTATCATATGTTTTTTAGTAGCACCTTACGCATATGCGAAGGATATTTATATGATCAAGGTGCAGGGGGTTATAAATCCTCCTGTGGCAGGGTTTATATCGGAATCTATTGCAAAGAGTGAGGAAAAGGGGGCGGAAGCCCTTTTGATACTCCTCGATACCCCTGGTGGTCTTGATATATCGATGAGGGATATAATAAAGGGCATAATGGATTCGAAAGTCCCGGTGATTGTTTATGTTTATCCTTCTGGAGCAAGGGCTGCTTCTGCCGGGGCTATTATTCTCCTTGCATCTCATATTGCTGCAATGGCGCCAGGGACAAATGTTGGCGCCGCACACCCTGTCAGCATAGGTGGGGATAAAATGGATAAGGAGATGATGCAAAAGGTTGTAAAGGATGCCGAGGCATATGTTAAAAGCATTGCCATGAAGAAAGGTAGAAATGTTGAATGGGCGGCAAAGGCGGTAAAAGAAAGTGCTTCTATAACCGCCAATGATGCCCTTGAGAAACATGTCATAGACATTGTTGCGGGAAGTATCGATGAGTTGTTAACCAGTTTAGAAGGGAAGGTGGTAGAAACCAAGAAGGGTAAGGTAACATTGAGGACTAAAGGTAAAAATAAGGTTGAGATTGATATGCCTTTTAAATATAGGTTCCTTTCGTATATCAGTGACCCAAATGTAGCATATCTTCTAATGATGCTTGGGCTTTATGGTATCTTGTTTGAGATATATAACCCCGGTGCCATTTTCCCCGGGGTTGTAGGTGGAATTTCTTTAATCCTTGCGCTTTATGCCTTTCAAACAATACCTATCAGCTATGCCGGACTTTTTCTTATTATACTTGGTATAATATTTTTCATACTTGAATTGAAAATCGTGAGCCATGGGGTTCTGGGGCTTGCAGGGATAATCTCTATTATAATAGGCTCAATAATGCTTATTGACATCCCTTCCAGTATATTTTCTATATCCTATAAAACTATTTTAGCTGTGGGAATACTATCTGGCATATTTGTCTTTGGTGTGTTATCGTATGCAATAAAAGCACAACTATCAAAGGTCAAGACTGGTAAGGAAGGCCTTATCGGAGAAACAGGGATTGCAAAAACCGATGTTTTTGAGAGCGGGAAGATTTTTTTACATGGAGAATTGTGGAATGCTAAAAGTGATGAGCATATCAAAGGGGGTGAAAAGGTAGTAGTAACTGGCGTGGAAGAGCTTATATTAAAAGTTAAGAGAAAAGGGGGATAAAATGTTACCAGCTTATATTTTTGTTATAGTTATTGTAATTTTTTTTCTTGCAAGTGCTATAAAGATTCTGAATGAGTACGAAAGGGGGATTATATTCAGACTGGGAAGAGTACTTGGTCGTCCCAAGGGCCCTGGTCTCATAATTCTTATACCGATAGTTGATAAAATGGTTAAGGTGAGTCTTAGAACCGTTGTATTGGATGTCCCTCCACAGGATGTAATCACAAGAGACAACGTATCTATAAAGGTAAACGCTGTTGTCTATTTTAGGGTCATAGACCCCTTAAAAGCAATCATTGATGTAGAAAATTTCCTGTATGCAACGAGCCAGCTTTCTCAGACTACGCTGCGGAGTGTGCTGGGTCAGGCCGAACTCGACGAGCTCCTGTCGCGCAGGGAAAAGATCAACGAAAGGCTCCAGGAGATTCTCGATACTCATGCAGAACCCTGGGGCATAAAGGTTTCTAATGTAGAGGTAAAAAATGTAGACCTTCCTCAGGAAATGCAGAGGGCGATTGCGAAGCAGGCGGAGGCGGAAAGGGAAAGGAGGGCAAAGGTCATAAGTGCTGAAGGCGAATATCAGGCAGCAACAAGGCTCGCTGATGCTTCTGACATACTCTCAAGAAACCCGATGTCGTTGCAGTTACGTTATTTGCAGACCTTGATTGAGATTTCCACAGAGAAGAATTCTACTATATTGTTTCCAATCCCGATAGATCTTATAAAAGCATTTACGGACAAATTAAAATGAAGAAATGGATTGTTGTAGGTCTCATATTAATTTTTTGGGCTCATCTGGCATATGGTAAGCAAATAACTTACAAAAAGGTTCGTCCAGGGAAGAACATCTCTCGGGATAAGGTATATGCAGAGAAAGAAGATCCTTTCAAGGCATATATTGTTATGGAAGGGAGCACAGGAAAGATTCTTGAAGGTGAAAATACCCATTTAAAGTGGCCTCCGGCAAGCATTACAAAGCTAATGCTTGCCTATATTATCATGGAGAAACTTTCAAAAGGCGAGGTACAGCTCACAGATAAAATAACTATTTCAAAAAATGCTGCAAGGATAGGTGGAAGCCAGGTTTTTCTTAAAGAAGGAGAGGTATTCACATTAGAGGAATTGATGAAGGCAACAATGGTGGCTTCAGCGAATGATGCAGCATACGCTATAGGTGAATTTTTAGCTGGAAGTAGTGAAAAGTTTATCAGCTTAATGAACGAAAAGGCAAAGACATTGAATATGGTGGATACAGAATACCATTCAGTCCATGGACTCCCACCTTCAAAAGGAGAACAGGAAGACCTCACCTCATGTAATGACCTTGCAATACTTGCGAGGGAACTCTTGAAATATCCAAAACTCCTTGAGTGGACCTCAATTAAGAGTGATAGTTTTAGAGATGGGAAGTTCATATTGAACAATACTAACAAGCTCCTTATAAAGATGCCTGCAGTAGATGGCTTAAAGACAGGGTATTACAGGAAGTCAGGATATAACATTGTGGTCACTGCGAAAAAAGGTGATTTGAGGTTTATCGTTGTTGTCATGGGAAGCCCGAAAAGCAAAATAAGAGATAATATTGTAATGGAAAAGTTGAAAAGGTATTTTTCGCAGTATAAAATATTAAACATCGTTAAGAAGGGTGAATTAATTGATAAGGATATAATACTTGAGGATGGTAAATATAGGAAAATAAAAGGGATAGCAAATGCGAGCTTTCTTTATCCCATTCCTAATGATAAAAAGGGTACAATTAAAAAGGAAATTATTGTACCAGAAAGGATAAAGGGTGTGGTAAAGGAAGGGCAAAAACTGGGTGAAATGGTCATAAAGCTTGATAATGAAACAATCGGCAAGCTGGATATAGTTTCGCCTGTTTACGTACCAATGGCGAATTTGTTTACTAGACTTATCAGGAAGCTTGGTCTAAATATATAAAGTATGAATAAACAATTTACCATGTTAAGGAATAAAGAGATTATAATAGGCATTACAGGTGGGATTGCTGCCTATAAGACAGCAGAATTGGTGAGAGCCCTTACCAAGAGAAATGTAAATGTTCGTATTGTTATGACAAAAAATGCCATGGAATTTGTGACACCACTGACATTTCAAACACTTTCTGGTTACCCTGTGGCATATGAGATGTTTCAGCTTTTTTCTGGTTCAAAAATAGGACACATTGCACTTTCAGATATAGCAGATCAAGTTGTAATAGTACCTGCAACAGCCAACATTATTGGAAAGATAGCAAATGGTATTGCCGATGACTTTTTAACTACCGTGATAATGGCAATTACAGTACCGGTTCTTTTTGTACCATCGATGAACACGAAAATGTGGGAAAGTAAAATAGTTCAGGCCAATCTCCAGAGACTCAAAGAATCTGGCTATGAATTTATGGAGCCTGGAAGTGGCGATCTTGCTTGTGGGGCTCAAGGGAAGGGGAGATTGCCTACTATTGAGGAGATACTTGAAAAAATGGAAGATATTTTTACAGAGAAGGACCTGACAGATGAAAGGATTCTGGTGACCGCAGGTCCAACTACAGAATTTATAGATCCTGTGAGGTGTATTACCAACAGGTCTTCTGGCAAGATGGGATATGCAATAGCCAAGATTGCAAGAAGAAGGGGGGCACAGGTTATGCTTATAACCGGAAAAACGTACCTTCCCCCACCAAGAAAAGATATAGGTTTTGTTGAGGTTACAACAGCCTGTGAGATGAGGGATGCAGTAATGGAGCATTTCAAAGACTGTACTATTATTATAAAAGCAGCAGCAGTGGCTGATTTCAGATGTAAAAACGAAAACTGTCAGAAAATAAAAAAGAAGGGCACAAACAATTCGATGTTATTAGAACTCGAGAGAAACCCCGACATACTTGGAGAATTGGGAAAGATAAAAGAAAATAGAATCCTTGTTGGGTTTGCTGCAGAAACAGAAAATATATTTGAACATGCTTATGAAAAATTAAAAAAGAAAAAATTAGACTTGATTGTTGCAAATAATGTAGCAAGGAATGACATTGGATTTGGTTCCGATAATAATGAAGTAGCAATTATTGATACAAACGGAAATATGAAACATGTCCCTTTATTAAATAAAGAAGAAATTGCGAATATCATTCTTGATTCTGTAAGGAAATTGTTAAAAAAGAGAAAAAGAACGGAAGAAGACTGGTACTGATCTCGATGCAGAAGTCAGAAGTCAGAAGTCAGAAGTCGAAGCCCGGACCGGTCATGTCTCTTGCCGCACGGGTAACCTTGCCGGTTACCGTGCCGGTCTCCTGCCCCTAGTGACACTCCTCCTCAGTATAGGCATGGTGCGCGCCGCGACGCTGGAAGGAACGGTGCTCGATCCAAGCGGTCGCGCGGTTCCGGGCGCACGCGTGAGCCTGCTCCACCAACTTACACCGCTCGAAGAGCGCCAGACCGACGCGCGCGGGCGTTTTGAATTTGACGGCTTGCGGCGCGGAGCGTATCGGCTGGTGGCGAGTGTGCCGGGTTTCACCGCCTCTTCAGTCCAGGTGGAGGTGGGCGAAGGCGATACCCGGACTGTGGACTTGCGCCTCGCGCTCAGTGCTGTCCAGGAGCACGTTGTGGTATCGGCCACGCTGGGTGGCGCGCTGTCGCCCCAAGTAGGTTCCTCGATCAACGTTGTCACCCGCCGCGACATGGACGAGCAAGGCGCGCAGGCCGTGTTCGAAGTCCTGCGGGAGGTTCCCGGCGTCACGGTGAGCCAGGCCGGCCGGCATGGCGGCGCGACAGGTGTCTTCATCCGCGGCGGCAATTCC